>CAZVSZ010000030.1:0-13058 GCA_964630095.1 uncultured Thermoplasmata archaeon
TTTTTCAACAGAAACACCGTTTTCCTCAAATAATTTTATTAAATGGTCCTTTAAATTCATATTGGCAAACCTCCTTCTAAATCAAGAAGTTCTAAATCCGCTAAGGTTTGCATCCAGAATCCAAAAATGTTATCTCCTTTCGGAATAACATATTTTTCAAATTCTTTTGAATACTCAGCCACAATTTCCTCGTAACTTGGGAACTCATTTGTTCCAAACATAGTAAGTTGGATATGATCCGTTTTTTCTTTCATAATGTCTTCCTCATCATTTTCATATATTTAAATTTGCCCTTTCGCCCGACATAAAATATCCGAGTTTCGCAAATCCCCCCATATCTGAGTCATTATGAAATCTTTGTGCAAGAATGATTAGTCTATGAGAATGAGAGAATAGAGAACTGGCTCATCATAATTTATTTCCACAACTGAATTCAATTCTATCCCTATCGCATCCATAGAAGGTCTTACAAGATTTCTAAATGGGCATTTACCAGTTTTTTCAAATTCACAATTATCGCATAGGTTGCATGCTCCGGGAAAAAGGGAAAGAGCATAGGGGTATCTCTTAAATAGTTCTTTTTCTCTTTTTAGAAGATAACGCAGAACTTCCCTCTTCTCTTCTTCAAAATTACTCATATCAATTTCAAATTTAATCAAAATTGCTTTTTTATAAGACCTTATTAGTTCCCGTGCTTCCTGCCATGGAGGAACGAAAGGCGGGCAGGATGGTCTCTTTCCATAGAACTCGCAACTCATGCATTTCCATATCGGGCGTGGGGATACCTTTATTTCACTGGCATTGATTTTCTTTTCCCATAAAACTTGCATACCATGGAATTTCAACAAGTTTAAATAACTTTTCTCATTTTGAGAATTATGATGGAAAAACTGAGTGAAGAAAAAGTTAGGGAGATTGCAGAAAGATATTCGCTGAGACCTGTAAAGATTAGAGGAAGTGAAGTTGTGCAGCTTGCAAAAAAAGAGAGCAAGAGATATGAAAAAATAACATGGGATGAATTTTTCAATATTTTGAAGAAGAAGAGATTGGCGGTGTATTCCTCCAAGGGGGGATATGTGAAGATAATGAGTGATGATCTCTATGAATAGACCAAAAATTATTATTAATGTTGCGATGAGTATTGACGGAAAAATAGCATTAAAGGGAGGAAAAAGAATAAGGATAAGCAATGAGGAGGATTTCAGAAGGGTTCATCATCTCAGAAATAATGTGGATGCAATATTGGTAGGAATAAACACGATCATAAATGATGACCCGAAACTCACCGTGAAAGAAAAATTTGTGAGAGAGCCGAAAAATCCTATAAGGATTATTCTTGACTCAAAACTGAGAATTCCTGAGAATGCAAAGGTTCTCAACAGCATGGCAAGAACAATAATTGCAACAACAGAGAATGCAAGGAGAGAGAATTTGAATGTGGAAATAATAAGATGTGGAGAGGATAGAGTTGATTTAAAATGCCTGATGGAAAAATTATACAGTATGGGAATAAGAAGCGTTCTTGTTGAAGGAGGAGCAAAGACAATATCTTCATTTTTAAGGGAAAAAATGGTTGATGAATTTTATGTATTTATAGGCTCATTGATTATAGGAAGGGATGGAACTGATTTAATTGATATTGAGGGTGCTGAAAGTGAGGATGAGAGCATCAAACTGAATCTAAAGGAATTTGAAAAAATGGGTAATGGAATACTTCTGAGATACGGTGTCTCGTATGATTGAGCAGATTATCAACGAGAGGGGTTTTTACATATCTGATTTAAATGCAGTTGTTATTGCAGACCTGCATATCGGCTATGAGAGGGAACTTTATGAAAGGGGAATAATTGTGGGAGATATCACAGGGAGAATGGTTAATAGAATTGAAAAAATTATAAATAAATACAATGCGGAAAATTTAATAATACTTGGGGATGTGAAGCACGATATTCGGGGATACGAGGAAAATTTAAAATTTTTAGAGAATTTGAATGCAAAGATAATAATAGCAAAGGGAAATCATGATGGAAATATTGAAAAAATGGGAAATTTTGAAGTTCATTCTTCAAGGGGTTTCAGAACGGGGTATTTTGGATTCCTCCACGGGCATTCCTGGCCAGATAAAGATGTTATGAAAGCAAAATATGTTTTTATGGGACATATACATCCTGAAATAGGACTGAGAGATTCAATTGGATATATTCACAAATATCCATGCCATCTGATTGGGAGACTGAGTGAAAAAGGGAGGAAAATTTATGATTCAAATCCAAAAATATTCATCGTATCTGCTTTCAATCCCCTTGTTGGAAGTGCAGATATTGATATCGGTCCATTATTCAGAAACAATATCATTGGGGATTTTGAAGTTTACCTTCTAAATGGGGCATATCTGGGCAAATATGATATCTTGCAATCTCCAAATTCTCATATATAACTACAACGGTTTTATTCTCAATTTCATATCCATCCAAATCTGTGGATAAAATTATCTTATTACTCTCCTTTTTCAGGAATATTGTGTAATAATCCTGCATCTTATTTGCATATCTTATCGCATATACCCTCCCATCCATATAGAGAAGGGAATTTATGGATGAAAATTCATATTTTTCAATATTACGCAGGAAATTAGATAAGCCACTCTCTATAATGTAGAGAAACATGTTTTCCGAGTCCGTGGTGCCAGAAGAGCATGAATGCTCAATATTTATCACTCCATTGTGCATAAAAACAGCATTTTTCTTTACAAATGGATGGGTATTCATTATTGCTATTTTTCCATTATCTCCCCTCTTCCTCGCATGGACAAAGAGAATCTTCGCACTGGGGAAATCTCTGATTTTTCTTTCCCATATTGGCACTGTTTCCTTATGCAATAACTCAAAATCACCATTTTTTAACCATATTCCCCAGCCATCTCCATGGGGGCTTCTCTTTCCATTCCTGGCAGTATCTTCAAGAATATCTATGTATTCTTCAACATCAAATTCACTCTTACTCATCACGCCTATGAATCTGCACAATCCATTACCTCCCTCTGCTTCTCCATCAATTCCTTTATTCCCTTCTCCGCGAGATTGAGAAGTATTTGCAAATTCTCCTTCGTAAGTGGCTCTTTTTCTGAAGTCCCCTGTATCTCTACAAATCTCAAATCTGAGGTCATTACAACATTCAAATCAACATCTGCATTAGAATCTTCTTCATAATCCAGATCAAGAAGGGGTTTTCCATTCACAATTCCAGCACTGATTGCGGCAACCTGATATTTTATGGGATACTCATCTATTTTCTTCTCTCTCATCAATCTCTTTATTGCTAAATATAGTGCCAAAAATCCACAGGTTATGCTTGCAGTTCTTGTGCCACCATCTGCCTGAATGACATCACAGTCTATCCATATAGTCCTCCTTCCAATCTTTGTCAAATCAATACTTGCTCTCAAAGCCCTTCCAATTATTCTCTCAATCTCCTTGCTTCTCCCGCTGACATGACCTCTCTCTCTGAATATTCTCTCCTCTGTGGAACCGGGAAGCATGGAATACTCCGCCGTAAGCCATCCATATTCCCCCTGAATCCAGTCCGGGACATTTTCCACAACCTGTGAAGAGCACAGAACTACAGTATCTCCCTGCTGAAAGAGAACTGAGCCGTAGGGTTTCTTTTGAAAATTTGTAGTCATCTTTACATCTCTTATCTCATCATACTTTCTATTTCGCATAGGGTAGCATGGAGTTAACAATAAAAATTTTTCTGAGCTGGGTATTCTGTTACACAAATAGACAATGATTAGAGGAAGACCTGCGAAAATTATGCCACAATCCAGTTCTCAATAGTAATCTTTTTATAGGATGGTGGAGTGTATGATATGTGTGCGGAGAGAAAAATTTCATTATAAAAATAAAATCAGGGGAAATTGTGAATATGAATGAATATGCGAAAAATGTAATTGAGGGAGATATAAGTGAATATATATTGAATAAGGTCAAAGAAGGAAGGAATTTTGATTTATTTTTAAAAAATAGAGTTTATAGATGTGGGATTTTTAACGATAAATATACAACTATTTTCTGCATGGATATAAGTGAATTGAAAAATGAAGAATGGGATATGAAGAGGAAGTTAAAGAAGAAAGAAGATGGATATGGTAGTGTCCTCTCTCTGACGGATTTGGTAATTCATGATATGAAAAATTATACATTTCTGATAAGCGGTTATTTGGAGATAATTGAAAAAGAGGGATTTAAAAGTGAATATAGTGATGAAATGAAAAAAATAATAGAGAACATGAAAAAACTTATTGGAAAAATAGCAGTAATGCTGAAATCCTCAGAGCATATAGAGAAAAAGAGAATAAATATCAATGAAATTATTGAAGATTCAATAAACAGTCTCAGGGTAAAAGCGAAGAATAATGGTATAAAAATAATCAAAAAATGTGATGATATATGGATTCATGGAGACCCGGTGATAGGGGAATCTTTTATAAATATAATTGACAATGCAATAAAATATTCCCCACCAAATACCCCTGTGGAGGTTAAATGTGTAAAAGGTGATAATGAAGTGACAATAAGGATAAGTGACAGGGGGCGTGGCATACCCGAAGAGATAGGAGATATGATATTTGAGAGGTTTAAGAGGGGAAATTCAGGTATGGGAATGGGGCTGGGACTTGCAGTTACGAAACATATAGTTGATTTACATGGCGGTAAGATATGGGTTGAGCGAAACCCGGGAGGAGGAAGTGTATTTTGCATATCTCTTCCAACAAAATAATTATAATTGAGATGCAATAACCCAAATATGTTTGCCCTAATTCATAAGAATAAGAAGTATATTGCAGTTAAGAAGGGAGATAGTTATCTTGTGGATGATTTTGCAGTTCTGAAAGAAATAAGAGAGGGGAGGATGAAAATTGGAACAAGAGATTTCACAGTTTTGAGAGCAAATCTGAACGATTATATGAGCACAATCAAAAGAAAAGCACAGATAATAGGGATTAAGGATGCAACCTATATAATTGCAAGATGCGGAATTCGCTCTAATTCTCGTGTTGTTGAGGGGGGTATTGGCTCAGGCTCTCTAACAACAGCATTGCTTTATTTCACAAATCCTGATGGATATGTTTACACCTATGAACTTCGTAAAGATTTTGCTGAATTTGCAAGAAAAAATGTAGAAAGAATGAATCCCGAGCACTGGGAACTGAAAATTGGAGATATTCGCAGGGATGTTAAAGAAAGGGATGTGGATGCATTCATAGTTGATATTCCCGACCCATGGAATGCAGTGGAAATTGCCAAGAGTGTGCTTAGAGATTCTGGCTGCTTCTCAGCATATATTCCGACATACAATCAGGCTGAGAAAACTTACAAAAAATTAAAATCTGAGGATTTTGTTGATCTTGAGGCTTGTGAAATTATAAAGAGAGATTTACATGTTGGAGAATTAGGTACAAGACCTGAGAATGTTGAAGTTGCACATACAGGCTTCATGGTATTTGGAAGAAAAATATAGGAGGTGAAAAAAATGCATAAAGACCCAAGAGAAGCAGTAAAAAAATTAAATGAGGAAATGGGAAGAATGGACGAAAATCTTTTTGAGATACTCAGAATTGAAGAAAATTTCTTTGGGGAGTATGTAGTATCGCTACGGGTAAATAGAATGGTAAAGGCAACATATCTTCAATTGAAAAAAATTGCTGAAATTACAGGAGCAAAAGATATACTGATTGAAAAAACTGAGGGAGATAATCTTGCAGAGATAAAAATTCTCATTTCCAAAGTGTAAATCTTTAATTATCTAAAATGTATAATCTCATGTGTTTCCATTAAAGATAGCAGGATGCGGAGGTTCGGGAATTAAGTTCCTAAATTATGTAAAGAGTAGCATATACATTAATGGTATATCCATCAATGATTCAAATTCGGATATTATTATAGATAGAAAAATTGTGGGGGTATATGATTCCATGCATCCATCCGTATTCGTTCACACATTCCCATGGCTAAAGGATGTAAAATCCTCAAACATCATAGTTTTATCAGGATTGGGAGGTGAAATTGGGACGAATATTACACGGATAATTGGAAGAGCATTTCACAGTAAATCAAGATTAATTGGAATATTCACAACTCCCTTCAGAACAGAAAATGAGATACGAATAAAGAGGGCAGAGGATGCAATAAATGAAATTGATAAAAATTATGATTTTTATATTATTCTCTCAAATGATGCTCTTGTAGATTATTATCCCAATTTACAGATTAATCTTGCGATGAAGATTCAGGCAGAGGTAATGCTCCACATAATTCTTGATTTTCAGAGAATTCTTTTGAAGAATATTATGAATCTGAAATTGAGGGGTAGACTGGGAATAGGGATTGGATTCGGTATTGGGAAAGAGAGAATAAAGGTGGCAATAGAGGATGCACTTGATTCTCCATGGATTACAGATGGAGATAAAATAATGCTTTTTAGCGGAAATATGGATAAGGAAGATATTGATATTATTGTAAAGAATTATGAGCCCGAATTTTACGATTTGTATGTAACCCCGGAATATGGAGAGCAGGTAAAAGTTACAATTCTGAGCAGAACCTAATAGTAATACTTTCTAATTCTAATTAAGATAATATGTAAAAACTATAAATTTTCCATCATTTTTATGTTTGATTTTAGAAATGGATAAAGTTTTTTCAGGCCATATTGAATCTAAGTTTTCAGTGAATCTATAATATCCCCTATATCTAATAATATTATCTTCTTTTCTAATTTTTGCAATTCTTTTACGAATCATTTTAACATTCTCCGGGTCTATCTCAATTCCCACATAGTGTCTTTTAAGTTGCTTTGCTACGACCAAAGTTGTACCTGAACCTGCAAAGGGGTCCAAGACTAAATCCCCGGGCATAGTAGAAGATAGAATTATTCTCAGGAGTAATGCTATTGGAGATTGCTGAAGATGCAACCTTTTTCCATGCTTATCCCTCAACGGCTCATTGCCAGCAAAATATCCGGAGGTAAGTTCTCTGATATCTTCCCATATATCATAGATATACATACCATTTTCCCTATTTTTTGTATGCCATGGGGCTAATGGATAATCTGCTTTCAATTTATTAAATACTCTTGGTTTATCACCTTTCGTAGCAAATGCTATTATTTGATAAACCTTATTAAATCTATATTTTTGCGGCACAGCAGATGCCATTTTTTTCCATATTATTAAATTTTGAAGAGTCCATCCACTTTCTCTAAGAATTTTAAGAACCCATTCTGTATTCTTCTCCCTCTGCATGAAATAAATTGCACCACCATTTTCTGTAACTTTATAAATTTCTTTTAGCATCTCTTTTAGCCATCCCCAATATTCATCATTGCTTAAATTATCATTAAATAATCTATAATTTTTTCCTTGATTAAAAGGAGGATCTAGAAAACTAAGATGTACCCCACTAAGTTTTGGTATCCACTCCAAGCAATCACCCAGAATTATCTCATCAGTTATCATTTTTCATCACCTATTTTGAAAAAATTTTTGTTATATTTGGGTTTAAATTCTGGATATTCTTTTTTTACTTCTTTGATTGCATATTTTAAACAATCTTCTTTGGTTTCAAATTTTGGATTTTTTCCTAAACTATTTAATCTAATATTCCAGTAAATCATTCTAAGAATGTTTTGGAACTCATTTCCTCGTGGTATATACCTCATTTCTTTTTTTACCCTTTCCATAATTTTTTTAATTTTTAAAGCACCATTCATGTTAGTGGATAGGTAGATATATAAAAGTTTTGGAGAATGTTTCAGAAACTTATCCCCCTTCCACTTTCTTTTTAATCATCTTTTCAACTATATCTATAAACTCCTCTTCCTTGCCTGCTGGAATTGATGCTCCCGCCGCAATATTGTGCCCGCCTCCAAATCCACCCACTTTCTCTGATGCTTCTTTCATTATTATGGAGAAATCAACACCCTTCTTAATCAACGACCTTGGAGATCGCACAGATACTTTTATATTTCCATCCTCACTGGCGGCAAAGGCTATTATTGGCAATTCTTCCTTCTCCTCACTAAGAAGCATGGAGGCAACAATCCCAACAATGTTCTCGTTAATTTTATCTCCAGCATGAAAATATTGAAGATATTCTCTCTTAACCAATCCTATTTCCTTAACAAGAAGAACCCCGTTTAAAAGATTCTTTCTGTGATTCTGAAGCAGTGTTAAAGCCCTTTTATAATACTCTCCCCTATCTCCAAGACATACATGATATCCAATTTCAGCCTTCTGATATCTTCCACAGGCATTCAACAATGTTGCGAATTCTTTAGCATCTCTTAATGGAGTTCCCCTTTCCTCCTTTGGAAGAATATAAACCTCCCCTATCAATCTCTCCGCCGCTTCATGCCCATAACCCATCCTTAGAATCAATTTTACAAGTTCGCTTAAAATCAATTTTCTCTCTTCAAAACTCAAATCTATCCATCTTCTCCATTTTTCTCTCTTTAAAGGTATGCCCAAGTCTCTTAAAAAATTTATGCATGCTCTATCATCCCCAGTTAGCATGGGAAGAATGGGGTCCGTTGAATACTGTAGCATCTTGAATACAGGTCTTGTTTCCCTTCCAAAAAATCTTGCATCCAGAAAATAATCAATGTATCCATGCTCTTTTGCTTCTTTCAGTATTACCCTATTCGTGCCTATTAATCTCAGATTCTCAGAATCCTGCATGTCCCCAATTGCCCCAACTATCACAAGGGATGAGAGGTCAATATTTCTCCTATCCAATTCTCTTGCCACAAGATATGTTGTTCCCGCACCACTTATATCCACTGCCCCATCTCTTCCAAAAATATGTGGATTTAACTGTATCACATCATTTTTTTGCAGTTCATGAAAGAATGAGGACAGATCCTTCCTTTTCTTCTTCGGTATTATTACATTCATGCTGCTTGGCACATGATGGTCAGTAATGACAGCATTTAAACCATACATCTCGTGGAGCATACCGCTTCCCAGATCCGTGAACCATACAAGTTCGTAATTTTCATTTTTCAAATCTTCAATTTTCTCCTTATTTAATTGCTTTACAAATTCAATTCTGTAATCCTTTCCCAGTCTATCAAGGCTCTTTGCTGCTATTGTTCCTGCGGTTATTCCATCTGCATCTATATGCGAAACGATTGCAATGCTCTCCGAATCCCTGATTTTCAATGCAATCTCTTCTGCTCTCTTCAAAAATCTTTCCACGGGAATGGATAAGTGCAATACTAAAAAAATTTTACCATGGAATGATTAAAATACTCTACTATTCTTCTTTACAATCCCTCCAATCCTTGCGCCTGGGGCAATGAAAACATCACTGCCGATCATGCTTCCAGAATCTATGCTTGCATTTATGCCCGTGTGGACATTATCTCCCATTATAACTCCCAATTTTCTTCTCCCTGTATTTATCCTCTTTCCCTTTACATAAACTTCAATATTTTTCTCATCCAGTCTGAGATTTGCAATTTTTGTCCCCGCCCCCAAATTGCAGTTTTCACCAATTATGCTATCACCAACATAGTTAAAGTGAGGGACCTTTGCACCATTCATAATTATGGATGCTTTCACCTCGCATGCATTGCCTATATGGCAATTATCACCAATGACCGTATAGGGACGAATATATGCATTAGGTCCAATTTTACAGTTTTTTCCTATAATTACAGGTCCTTCTATGTATGTTCCACTCAAAATTCTACTTCCTTCTCCCATAATTACATCCCCTTTAATTGTAGCATAATCTTCAACTTTTCCTTTAATATCCCCCTTGATTCCCTCAAGATAATTTTTTGTTGCATCAAGAACATCCCAAGGCATCCCGATATCCATCCATGCTCCATTGAATTTTACAATTTTTATTTTTTCGTTCTTTGCAAATAAATTTATTGCATCAGTGATTTCAATCTCCCCTCTCTCGGAAAATCCGGTTTTCCTTATATATGAGAAAATCCGCGAGTCAAAATGATAAATTCCTGCATTTATCCAGCGATTTTTTGCGTTTTTTACTTTCTCCCTTATCTCTTTGAGATTGTTCTCTCCCACAATAACTCCAAATTGACTTGCATCTTCTTTGAAAACTGCAAGCAATGAATTTTTATGTTTTTTTATCTCTCCTATTGCATTACTATCAAAATATAAATCGCCATTGATGAATATTATATCATCTCCATATTTCTCCGCATACAGGGCTGCATTTCCAGTTCCCAATCTTCTCTCCTGATATTCGTATGTTATCTTTGCATTTCTGTATTTATATCCATATTTTTCAATTATTTTTCTTCCCTCATAGCCTATCAAAATGACAATGTCTTCAATTCCATTATCCACTAAAGAATCCATTATATGCTCTATGAGCGGCTTGTTTGCAAGGGGAATTAAGGGTTTTGGTCTTCCTTCTGTTAGGGGCCACATTCTTGTTCCCTCTCCAGCAGCCATTATAAATCCAATCATTTATGCACCTCCGATATTCTTCAGGATATCACCCATTATATTTTTAATTTTATCCTCTTCTCCCTCCACAGTGATGCGAATTTTCGGCTCTGTTCCAGAGAAACGAATTAAAAACCAGGAGTTATCAAGAACTACACGAAATCCATCAATATCTATATACTCGTAATTTTCCACATATTTTTTTATTTTTTTCTCCATCTCTTCCCTATCCCTGTATTCTATGCTCTTTCTCAAAATTTTGTATTCTGGAAATGATGAAATTATTTCATCCACATCCTTATTCATTACAATTTCGGAGAATTTAACAGCAGAGTATATTGCATCTGGAGAATAATTCCACCTTGAGAATATCTGCGTTCCGCTCTGCTCCCCACCAAATTCCACATTTTTTTCCTTCATAATTTGAGAGACATTCGCATCTCCAACCCTGCATCTTATCACTTCTGCAAAATTTTCAAGAAGCATGGAAGAATCTACAGGTGCGACAATTCTCTTAAATCTATAAATTTTTGTGAATATTGCAAGAATATAATCCCCATTTATGTATTTTCCCTGAGGAGATATTGCAATGAATCTATCTCCATCTCCATCATGGGCAATTCCTAAATTCGCCTTACTTTTTATTACAACTCTTTTCAGTTGTTTTAAATTTTCCTCACTTGGCTCACTTTCGTGACCAGGAAAATTTCCATCTGGATGACAGTTAATCGTTATTACCCTTGCCCCAAGCATACCAAGAATCTTCGGGGTAATTATGCTCGCAGAACCATTTGAGCAATCAACAACTATTTTTAAATCCAATTCCTTTGAATTTTTTATTATTTCCTCTATATGCTCCTTTAAAATATTCTTAAATACCGGCTCTTTTATTTCATTCCACCCTGCAAATTCTCTCCTTCCATTAATTAAATCCCCTATCTGGGCACCGCTGAATGATGAGCCATCCGGGTTGAAAAATTTCAATCCGTTGTACTCTGGAGGATTGTGACTCGCCGTAATCATTATTCCAGCATCAAAATGCTTTGTGGAGAATGCAAGGCTTGGGGTTGGAACCCTGCCACCGTATGTTACCCATGCTCCGGAGGAAAGAAGAGAGGATATAAGGAGATGGGATAGAAGTCCTGAAGTTCTCCTAAAATCAGAACCAACAACCACATTTTCATACTCTTTTCCCAGTGAGAATCCAATCTCCTGAACAAGAGCAAAAAGTTCCGAACTCCATGGTGCCCGTATCCCCGACGAACCTGAAAATTTCATCTTCTCACCTCCACAAGGAGCCACCATCCGTTAGGTAGGGAAGGAACTGCAGAAACTTTATGTAATTCTCTTCCATATAAGATTTTATGCAGGTTGCCAAGAGTATTACGCTCAAAGTATCCAAGAAGATTAATATGCATAAGTTTCTTGCTATTCGTGAATTCTACAATACTTATCAGTCCATAGCCCGTGTTTACTCCTCGTACATTCTTGAGCATTCTCTCCATGAGAAGTTGGTTAATGAACTCTCCGCTAAGGATTTGAAGAATATTCTGCATCAGGAACTCTACAAACAGATTAAGGAGACTTTCAATATTTCCTCTCAAACTGTGCAGGAAATTAGAGATGTTGTTGTGGAAGCATACAACTCCTGGGCTAAACTCTATAAAGAATACCTCGCTGGAGAAATTGAAGATAAGCCTTCTCTTCCCAAAGTTGAAAACTTCACAGTTAGAATGAATATTCCTCGTATCGTGTCTATTTTCAAACATGGAAAAGAGTTTCCATTCTTCTTCAAGGTCAAAGTTAGTGGAACTGATAAGAGAGAAGTCATACCCGTTGAATGCGGGGATAGGCAAGAAAAACACCTTAATGATGCTATCAACGGGAAATACAAGATTGGTGCTGTCCAACTTGTCCGCAGAGATGACTGGTTCTACTTTGTAGTTCCTATCAAAAAGAGTGTTGAAGTTAAAAAGAGAGATAATGTGGTAGGTGTTGATTTGGGCCTTCGCTATCTTGCAGTCATTACTGTTTTGCATAGAGATGGGAAAATCAGTGATGTTGAATTCATAAAATACAGAAAACTTCTTCATAAAGTCAGAATTCTCTGGAAGAGAATTGATTACCTCAAATCTCTCCTTCCTGAAGGACAGAGAAGTAGCAAGCAGATAAGAAGATTGTGGCGAAAGATTGCCAGAATCAATAACTATATTGCCCACAAGGTATCCAGGAGAATAGTTGAAGTTGCCAAAGATAACAATGCTATGATTTCTATGGAAGATTTGAGATGGAGTAAACCAAGACATGGAAAGATGCGTAGAGATATGAATAGAAGAATTGCCAACTGGGTTCATGGCAAGATTGCCAAATACACTCTTTATAAAGCCCATTGGGAAGGGATCTATATTAAATTCGTCAATCCCAAAGATACATCTAAGAGATGCCATATTTGTGGTGCGGTAGGTTACCGAAACGGTGTAGTTTTCTCCTGTCGTGAGCATTCTTATACCTCCAATGCGGATTTTAATGCGAGTGTGAACATAGGCATTCGGGCAATGTTCCCGAATGTCTGGGG
>CAZVSZ010000031.1:0-2164 GCA_964630095.1 uncultured Thermoplasmata archaeon
GTGTCTACAAAAAATAAATATACCACAGTATCTCTGCATGAAGTCATGGGGTAACTACCCCTTCCCAAAAAGATTATGCGTTCCATAGTTTTTCTTAGAAATATGCTTTATCTGATATTTTCTCATTCTGATTCCTCCGAGATTTCTGTAAAGGAACATGTACAGAGAAACTATTTTCCCTATAAGGTTATACAACAAGTAAATCGTGAATGAGAATAGCAAAAGAAAATAGCAAACAACAATATTCGTTGATCTTGTTTTTGCCAGACTTATCTTTGCATCTCTGAATCCTGTTTCAATGTTCCATCTTTTTCTTTACTCCCTTTCTTAGGAAGAAAGCGGCTTTAACTGGAAAGAATGAGCAACGATAGTTGCGAGCATGCCCTCCTTTAGGAGGGCTTTAGCACTTATCTTTTTAAGAAAAGGGTTCTAAGCACAATATCAAAGGAGAAGAAGAGGATTCTAGAGATATGGATAAAAATGGTAATAAAAGAGATAGCAAAGATGATGGGAATAAGTGGAAAATCATCTTATGTTAAATGTTATTCCCACCAAATTTTATGTGAATGACTCTCCTTATCTAATTCCCCTGCTCAGTGATATAGAGAAATTAGATGCTGTGTATGGAGACAAAGGATATGACTCAAACAGAAATGTAATTGAATCCTCGTTTCACTCTTTTAAAAGTATAGTCGGTGATTATGTATTTGCACGCTCTTTTGAAAGTGCTTTTAAATCTCTCCTGTTTAAAGTCTTAGCCTATAACCTCTATATTTAATTCTTCATTCTTTTTATTCCTCTTTTTCCATGTTTTTCAATGAATTCAAGTCACCCGGATGTAAAAAAGTTTTAAATAGAGAAATAATATACCTTTGGACAGGGGCCGTAGCTTAGCATGGTTGGAGCACCCGGCTGATATAGCCCCTTCAGAAAAGCGCCTTTAGCCGTAAATCTATAAGGGGTTTCAGAGACCGGGAGGTCGCCGGTTCAAATCCGGTCGGCCCCACTACCCTTCGGGTTTTCTGTAGTTTTGAGTGGTTTTTTATTATGTGTCAAGGTGATACCGAACAAAGTGAGGTATCACATTCTGTTGGTGCAACTGACTGCAGTTGCGTTCAAATCCGGTCGGCTTCGCTCTTTTAGGAAAAATATTTAAATTAAGTGATTCTTACCGCAAGTATGGAAGATGTATGGGTTGAAAAATACAGACCAAGAAATCTGGATGAAGTAGTCGGACAGGAGGAAATAGTTTCAAGATTGAAATCATATGTGACTACGAGAACGATGCCACATCTCCTATTTGCAGGTCCCGCAGGAACAGGCAAAACAACCTGTGCGATAGCACTTGCAAGAGAATTATTTGGCGAAAACTGGAGGGGAAGCTTTCATGAGTTAAATGCCAGTGATGAGCGTGGAATAGGAATTGTGAGAACAAAAATAAAGGAATATGCAAGAACTGCAGCACCCAATGATGTTGGCTTTAAAATAATATTTCTTGATGAAGCAGATGCTTTAACACCGGAAGCACAGGCAGCTCTAAGAAGAACAATGGAAATGTATTCAAAAACCTGCCGATTCATACTCTCCTGCAATTATTCATCAAAGATTATTGAACCAATTCAATCAAGATGTGCTGTTTTCAGATTTGCACCCCTAAAATCAGGAGATATAAAAAAGAGATTGAAATACATTGTAGAGAAGGAGGGAAAGAATATACTGGATGAGGCTCTGGATGCAATAGTCTATATATCCATAGGGGATATGAGAAAAGCGATAAATATACTGCAGATGTCCGCCGCAATATCAGAGAAGATAGATGAGAGTACTGTTTACAAGGCTACAGGACTCGCGAAGAGAGAAGATATAGAAAAGATAATAAAAAAAGCAATAGAAGGAAATTTCATAGATGCAAGAAATATGCTTCAAAAATTGATTGTGGAGCAGGGATTATCTGGAGAAGATATAATAAAGCAAATTCATCGTGTTATCTATGATTTACCAATTGATGACCACCTCAAGGTTTACCTCCTTGATAGAACAGGAGAAGTAGAGTTCAGAATGGTGGAAGGTGCAAATGAGAGAATACAGTTGGATTCTCTTCTTGCATACTTCACACTTGCCAGTGAGAAAATCAATAAATAAAAATACGCGGGGAGGGGGATTT
>CAZVSZ010000031.1:2264-12545 GCA_964630095.1 uncultured Thermoplasmata archaeon
ACGCGGGGAGGGGGATTTGAACCCCCGCTCCCTTTCGGGAAGTGGCTTAGCAGGCCACCGCCTTACCACTGGGCCATCCCCGCACAGGGGTAAATGGAGAATTTGGTATATAAATTATTCTCAAAATTCAAGATGCAATGATTTAATTGCAGAAAACTTTTATCTTATTTGTCATGGAGATTATGTGAAAGTATATGTAGAAGCTTATGGCTGTTCGCAGAATATAGCAGAGACAATGATGCTCGCCCGAGCAATGGGGGAACTGGTAGAAGCTCCGGAGAATGCGGATATTATTTTAATTGGGACATGCATAGTCATTGAGCACACGGAAAATAGGATGCTCAGGAGAATTAGTGAATTAAAAAAATATAGAAAAAAAATTGTTGTTTACGGCTGTCTCCCATCGGCAAGGAATGAAATTTTGAAATTTGATAATGATATAATCACAGTGAGAACCTGGGAATTTGAAAAGGCGAAAAAAATACTGAATATTAATAACTCCCCACTTGAATTTCTCTACGAGAAAGATTCAATTGCTACAATACCAATTGCAAATGGCTGTCTTGGAAACTGCACATACTGCATAACCCGTATTGCAAGAGGGATATTAAAAAGCAGGGATGAAGAGTGGATTTTGAAAATGGCTAAAAATGCAGTTGAGAAGGGAATAAAAGAAATAAGGTTGAGTGCTCAGGATACTGCTGCATACGGGAAAGATCAGGAAAAGAATCTTGCAGAATTAATTAACAGGATAACCTCAATTGATGGAGATTTTAGATTGAGGATAGGAATGATGGAGCCAAAGGAAACTCTTGATATTGTTGATTCTCTTGTAGATTCATATCATAGCGATAAAGTTTTCAAATTTCTCCATATTCCCGTGCAGAGTGGGGATAATTATATTCTGGAGAAAATGGGAAGAGGTTACAAAGTTGAAGATTTTAAATACATAGTGGAAAAATTCAGAAAAAATTTTCCGAATATCACGATATCCACAGATATAATTACTGGATTTCCGGGAGAGGATGATGAATCATTTGAAAAAACTTATAATCTAATAAAGGAAATAAAGCCAGATATACTGAATATAACAAGATTCTCTCCAAGACCAAAAACTCCCGCATATAAATGGAAAAAGGTATCAAGCAATACAGCGAAATTAAGGTCAAAGAAATTAACAGAACTGCATTTCTCAATACTGAGTGAGAAAAATAAAAAATTTTTGGGAAAGGAATTTAAAGTTGTAATTACATCCCATGGGAAGAGAGGAAATTTTTTGGGAAGAACAGATGAATATAAGCCAGTGATATTGAATGATGTAAAGATTGGAGAATTTTACAAAATAAAGATAATCTCAATGGGAAGGACATACTTCGTAGGGAAAATTATAAATTAATTATTTTCCATAATTTGTGCCCTTCATTCTCAGTAGGGAGCGATATATCTGTTCAAGGATAATTAGATAGGCAAGGTCATGCTGGATTGTCAATTTTGAAAGTGATATTTTCTTATTTTTTACAACATTTCTGATTCCTTCGGGAGGACCAACTATAAATATTATCTCCTTTCCATTTTTTGAAAAATTGAGAATTAAATTATAAAATTCATCACTTGTCATTTCTTCACCCCTTTCATCTAAAATTATAGCATCATCTAAAATCTTATTTTCTTGTAAAAATTCTGCCCTGCAGAGGTTTTTTATTCTTTTCTCATAAAATGCTGTTATCTCTCTGTATTCTTTCATTCTTCTCCCAAAACTGATAATTTTTATTTTTACAGGAAGCATAACTAACGAAATGTTTATAAGTTCTTAAATATTGCCCATCTGGGGTGAACACATGGTTGAAGTTGTACTCACAACCGATAGAACGATGATGTCAGACCACCATCATAAAGAATTCTTAGGGTTTGGAACAACAGGACCACCAATAATTCTGCCTGAGAAAGTGTGGCTATTCCTGTTTGCTCCCAAAATGAAAGTTATAGATAAGGATGGAAGACCTCTTGAGGCTCCCTACGGATTGAGAAAAATTGAGGCGAAGTTGATAGATGAGGGGTTTGATGCAGCAATAATAGATCCAGACCATCTCCATAAGCATGTTGATGATGCAAAGGTTCTTCTTCTTTCACATCATGATTATTTTGGATTTGGTCCACCATCAAGCACCTTTGCCTCCATATTTCAGGTGGAGACGGTTAATGCTCGTTCATTTACTCGCCTCATGAACTCTGAACCCGTAAGGGAAATGAAGAAAAGAGGAGTTAAGATAATAGCGGGAGGTCCAGCCGCCTGGCACTGGAAATACAGGGAGGATAAAATGAAAGAATGGGGTGTAGATTGTGTTGTTGATGGTGAGGGAGAGTTGGCAGTGGGAGAATTAGTTAAGAAGGCTATGAAAGGTGAGGAATTACCAAAATTTGTAGATTTGAAACCTTCCCAATCACCTAAAATTGATGAAATCTCAGATATAAAATATCCAAGTGTAAATGGTCTTGTGGAAGTGATGCGTGGATGTCCTCGTGGCTGCAAATTCTGCTCTGTAACTCTAAGACCACTGAGATATATGCCCTACGAGAAAATTGAGAAGGAAATAATTGTAAATGTTCGCCATGGAATTAAAGATGGAATAATCCACAGTGAGGATGTTCTTATTTATGGAGCAAAGCCACCAAGTTATATAATTCCCAACGAGGAAAAATTAATAAAATTGCACAAATTATTCAAGAAATATTACAGGAGAATAGCATGGGCTCATGCGAGTATAGCCGCAATAGTGAAGGGGCAAAGAGATACAAAATTGATGGATAAGTTAAGCGAGATAATAATTGATGAAAATCAATCATGGTGGGGTGCCGAGATTGGAGTAGAGACAGGCTCTCCAAGACTTGCAAAGATAATCATGCCACAGAAGGCAAAACCATTTGATACGGAAAAATGGCCCGAGTTGGTAATAGAGGCAGCGGGTATAATGCAGGATGTGGGTCTTGAGCCGGCAATGACTCTAATAGCAGGATTGCCAGAGGAAAAGGAGGATGATATAATAAAAACTCTGGAACTTGTAGATGAACTCTGGGATTTTAAAGCGATAATCATGCCAATGTTCTTTGTCCCAATGGGTCTTTTAAAGGGTAAGGACTGGTTCAGGGCGTATAAATTAAGTGATATCCATATTGAATTACTAAAAAGATGCTTAACGCATGGGATAAGACAGGGAAAGAGAATACTAAAGAGATACTTTGAAGATAGAGTTTATGGTCCTTTAATGATGCCATTTTATCATGTTTTCATAGATGCGATTGAATACCAGGCAAGAAAGAGAGGATATTTGAGTGAGCCAGGATCACATAAAAATAAGAAATTTTCAGGAATTCCAAAGGATGTGAAGGAGATAAAGGGAGAGAATGTTGACTGGGATAAGACATGCAGATAATCATTTTAGTTTGACTTCAAAGCTGAAACTCTGAGAATCTCCTATCAATTCTTTTAGTCTCAATATCTTTGCATGTGGAATCCTCTTTTTTAATCCATAAATATGTCCATCTCCAACAAATGCAATAACATTTCCTTTCTTTTCAAGATTTATTAAATTATTTGCCATGTATTCTTCCCTATCCTCAAAAAGAGTCTTGGAAAATCCTGGAAATTTTCTCTTCACATATTCAATATATTTTTCCTCATTTTTTATTATCTCTTTTATTTCTTTTTTTGATAATCTTCTCCCGGAGATGGGTGCGAGGAATATTGATGAATATAACCTTATTTTTTCCCAAAAACTCATATTTTTTTTCATTCTTTTTATTATTTCTAAAGAACTCATATCAATAAATGCAACTCTCTTTTCTAAAACTCTTGCTGTATTAACTGCTGTGAGCATTTCATTTCCAACTTCTGTTCCAAACATCTCTGCAAGATTTTTCTGCATCTCCCCCAATTTTCTATAAAAAAATGGAACTTCTCCCTCCCTTTTCGTTGATAGGGCAATAAATCTCCCGTAATCAAGTTCAACAGCCACTATATCTGCATTCTCTTCTTTTATTACCCTCTCAATATGCTCTTTTAGATTTATCACATGGGCAACTCCAACTATGGTTATCAACCTGTAACACCTTTACATATTTTCTTAATTGGGCATGAAATTTAACTACAAAAATTTAACCACAAAATGTAGAATTCTTCCTATACTTCAAATTATGAAAATTTTTATATCCTTTGTCAATTCCCCGAGTATGTATGATTTCAAAAGCGTGGAGAAGAGATGGCAGGATTTCTGGGAGAAGGAAAAGATATACAGATTTGATTTCAAAAGTAATAAGAAAATTTACAGTATAGATGTCCCACCAAGATATGCCAGTGGAAAATTACATATCGGGCATGCTGTTCATTATGCTCATATTGATTTTATAGCAAGATACAGGAGAATGCGTGGCTATAATGTTTTTTTCCCACTCTGTTTTGATGTAAATGGAATGCCTATTGAGGTAAATGTTGAAAAGAAATATGGGATAAATATGAGGGACACTCCAAGACAGAAATTTGTAAAATTATGTGAAGATTTCGCAAATGAGAATATTGGAGATATGATTCATCAATTTAAGATTCTTGGAGAATCAATGGACCCGCGCATATACTACCAGACAGATGCACCTTACTATCGCCGTATCACCCAACTTTCATTTATAAAGATGTTTGAAAAGGGTCTTGTTTACAAGGCAAAGCATCCAGTTAACTGGTGTCCGAGATGCGGAACCGCCATTGCTGACGCTGAAATTGAATATGAGAAAAGAAAAACAAAATTGAATTATATAAGATTCAAAATTGTGGAAGGTGGAGAAATGTTGATTGCGACAACGAGACCAGAACTGCTCAGCACATGCCAGTTAATTGCGGTGCATCCTGATGATGATAGGTATAAGAATATGATAGGAAAACATGCAATTGTTCCCATTTACGGGCAAAAAGTTGAAATTGTAGGTGATGAGAAAGTTGAGAAGGAATTTGGAACAGGAGCAGTGATGATATGCTCTGTGGGCGATAAAGGAGATTTGGAATGGATTTATAAATATCATTTAAAATTTCTTGAGGGAATAAATGAGAAGGGTGAGATGACAGAACTTGCAGGAAAATATGCAGGATTGCATGTTGAAGTGGCAAGAGATAGGATAAGGGAAGATTTGAAGAAAGAGGGAATATTGATTAAAGAGGAGGAAATTGAGCAGAATGTTGGTGTATGCTGGAGATGTCATACCCCAATAGAATTCATAAATAAAGAGCAGTGGTTTATAAAAATTAAAGATTTGAAAGATGTGATAAGAAAAACTGCAGATGAGGTTAACTGGTATCCAGAATGGATGAAAAAAAGATTGTACGACTGGCTCAATTCCCTTGAATGGGACTGGGTAGTTTCAAGGCAGAGATATTTTGCAACGCCGATACCAATATGGGAATGCGAAAATGGTCATGCATTCGTTCCGAAATATGAAGATTTATTAAATATGGACAGACAGATTGACCCAACAGTGGATAAGCCTCCTTATGAAAAATGCCCGATTTGCGGAGCACCATTGCATGGCACAGAGGATGTTTTTGATACATGGGTAGATTCTTCTATTTCTCCTCTTTTTAATACTTTCTGGATGAGAGATGAAGAAAAGTTCAAAAAACTGTATCCTATGAGTTTGAGGCCTCAGGCGCATGATATAATAAGGACATGGGCATTTTACACACTTTTAAGATGCAAGAGTGTAACTGGGGAGAAGCCATGGAAGGATATAATGATTGATGGATTTATTCTTGCACCTGATGGAAGACCAATGCATGCATCATGGGGAAATGTTGTGGATCCCCTTGAGATAATAGATGAATATGGGGCAGATGCATTCAGATTTTTTGCTGCAAAATGCACCTTAGGTGAGGACACACCATTCCGTTATAAGGATACAAAGAGAGGGAGAAAAATAGTAATCAAAATTTACAATCTCGGAAAATTTGTGGAGAATGCAATAGGTGACAATATTATAAAAATTGATGAGAAAAATCTGCATTTCATGGATAGGTGGATTATATCGGAATATAGCAGGGTGGTAAAAAAGGCAACCGAGGAGATGGATAAATATCGTTATGATAGAGCAATAAAAGAAGTTGAAAATTTCATGTGGAACATATTTGCAGACCACTATGTAGAGATGATAAAACACAGAATAAAAGATGCCTCTACTAAATACACTCTCTATCATGTTTTTCTTGGAATAATAAAGATGTTTGCACCATTTATGCCCCATATAACAGAAGAAATATATCAAAAAGTATTCAGAAAATTTGAGGGAGAAAAAAGTATACATGTATCATCCTGGCCAGAAATAATTTTTGTGGATGAGTACGCCCTCAAAGAAGGAGAGAGAATAAAGAATGTGATTGCTGAAATAAGAAGATGGAAAAATGAGAATAAAAAAGAGATAAAAGAGATAATTCTTGATGGAATAAAGGAGGGAGTAGAGGACATTGCTGGAACATTCAGGACAAAAGTAAAAGTAGGGATTGAGGGGGAAATTGAAGAGAGGGTAGTTGATTTGAAGCCAAATTTTTCAGTTGCAGGTCCAGTATTGAAAGATAAGATGGGGAAATTCATCAAAATTCTGAAATCTAAGGAGATAGAAGAATTAATGGCAGGGATAAAAAAAGGAGAATTGGAAATTGGAGGAATAAAAATCAAAGAGGATATGGTTATTCCAAAGATTGAAAAGATGTTCAGAGGCAAGCAGGTGAATTACCTTATGGTGGATGATGTGGTTATTCTTCTTCTCTAATATTTTCCCATATACTTCCTGCTGGGGAGAGAACGCATGTAATATTTCTTTCCTCTGTATTCCACAGCCATTATTTTTCCCTCACTTATCATCTTTTTTAGAGTTTCTTCTTTTTCATTGCAATTTTTTAATAATTCTCTAACTGCATCCTCCCTCATCGGATGCACTGCTGTGATATCCATTATATCTTTTTCAAAATTCCCACTTGCTGAAAATTCATTTCCCTCATAGCCAATTAGATACTCCACTTTCTTCACTTTTTGGGAAAATATCTGATATGCATGATTAATTACAATCTCATTTGCTGGCTTGACCCATTTCTCTGCAGGAGGTCTTGTTGGAATTGCAATGTATGCTATATCCGGTTTTAATTCTCCCAGAAAATCAGCAATATTCTCAAATTCTCCATGGTAGTTTATTCCATCTATAAGCATAGTTTCAGTCACAACTTTCCCGCCGAATTCATCTCTGAATTCAAGCATTCCATTCAGAATTTTTTCAATCTTTAAATCTTTATGAGGTCTGTCAATTTTTCTCCATAAATCACTGCTAACCGCATCAATTTTCAGGGATACAAAATCAAGATTTAATAGTTCATCCCTCACATCATCATGCCAGATTAAAGAGGAATTTGTAAGAACTGCAATTTTTATCCCTAAATTTTTCAAAATTTCAATCTCCTTTCCAAGATTTATATCAAGCGTTGGCTCACCATCGGGAACAAATGTGATATAATCAATTTTTTTAGGTTCTCTTACTTTTTTCTCAACTTCCCTGTAAATTATTTCTGGCTCGTAAAATTTCTCACGCTTCATACTCATCCTCAATGTATTACCAATCTGACAATACACACACGAATAGGAGCATACCTTATCCGGGATATTATTTACTCCCAAACTCATTCCCAGCCTTCTTGATGGCACAGGACCAAATGCTATGTTCATAATGGGAGGAAAAACTACATATATAAAAAACATTTTCTTCGTTTTTGTTATTTACGAAATTTTTCTTTTTCATATTTGGACTTTACAAATTTTAAAATTACGATTGTCACATCTGCTTATAACTTAAAAATATCACTACCTCCATATACTTTTTATAACTTCATTGATTTTCAATAAAAGCATCATAATCTTTTAAATTTTTTATAAATCTTCGGGTTGCAGTGTTGCATATCAAAAAATTATTTATCCAATGAGATGATATACGGATGGGCATCATGGGCTCCCCATTGAGAGCGATGCGTCATCGCACTGTGAGATGTGGGTCAGATTGATGTCCTAAAACCCCCGACATGGGTCAGGTACCTTGAAAAATGATAGGTACTGTTATTGTCGGGGGATAAAATATTTTTTAAGGTGGAAATAAAATGGAAAAGGGTGGGGTAAGCGTGATAATTTAATTTATTAGCAAATCCCATATTACAAAATATTATTTAAACTTTACTGATTGTTACACTTTAAAATGTAACAAATTTAAAATATGAAAATTCTTCAATACTTGAGATATGTGCACCCAATAACTCTTTAACTCTATTTCTTATCTCCATATCACAAATTACGCCATCTCCCTCAAGTAAATTTTCCAATCTTTTTGAAAGAAAATTACCCTTCTCATCCCAGTCAAGAAGGATTATCACATGATCGTATCTCCTGGATATATCATCTGAAAAATCAACGAGGTTCATGCCTCTATTTACCTTTATGATCTCACCTTCAAATCCCATTTCTCTCAGAACCTTTTCATCTCTCATTCCCTCCACTATTATTGGATATTTTTTGTTCATATCCCTTGCGTAATTTATCAAATTTTCAAACTTCTCGTAGGTATCCTCCGAAAATATCCTTCGCTCTCTTCTCATCAACTCCCTCCAGAAATATTGTTTTCATTGGATTTTTCTCACCTGCAACTATCTTTACGCTATTTTTTTGTATCTGGAATAAGGAGGAAAAGAAGGAAATTAATTCTTTATTAACCTTAAATTTCTTTGGTTTCTCCTTCATCCCCACTATTATCCTATCTCTCCATTTATCATATCCCTTTATTCCCTCCATTTTTGAATTTGGAGACACGATTATATCTATCAATATTCCATTTTCCTTTTTTCTTATTGCATTCATAATCTCCCAACCATTATTATTCTCTCACTTTCCTCCGAGAATTCTGAGAAATCATAATCTCCATAAATTTTTTCAACCTTTAAATTTGCCAGTTTGAATTCCTCTCTTAATTCTTCCTCCTCAATCATGTACAATTTTAATTCTGCATATTTTCTTCTGATTTTTTCATTCTCCACTATATCGTAGAAATAGAGAATGTTCCAGTGGTTATCTTCAATTCTCGGCACAAAAAATCTCGTATATGTTTTTCCATCATATTCTTTTGTATCCCCATAATAGACAATATTCTCAACAAGAATTATTGGATTCATTATATCCACTATTAAAAAACCATCATGGGATAAATGCCTTCCTGCATTTGATAAAATTTTTATTCTATCTTCACGAGGGAACATCATGAGAGAATTTAACCCGATAATTATGAGGCAAAATTCATTCTCAAGATTAAAATTTCTCGCATCTCCTATAACAAGTTGGATATTTCTCCCCCTGAGATTCTCTCTCGCTTTTTCAATCATCTTCTCGTTGATATCAATACCCACACCTCTCCTTGGATTCAGATAGTATAATATTCTCCCTGTTCCACACATAATATCCAAAATATTACTGCATGAGAACTCACGGTAGAACTCAATATCATCTCTGTAATCAAAATAAAATATGTCGTAAAATTCGGATTCCACATCATATAAATTCATCATTTTCATAACTTGTACCCAATTTTTCTAAGGAATTCCTTTCGCTCATTCCTCTTCTTATCATCTTCAACTCCAACAGGTTTGTAGCCATCAACAATGCCAAGTATCGCACGACCCAGCTCTGTTTCTCCTATTATTACCTGTAGCGGGTTTGAACTTGCCACAATTATATGTGTTATCTCCTGCACTGATTTCAGGGAATTGAGAACATTTATTGGATAGGCGTTTCTGAGCATTACTATAAATGAATGCCCTGCTCCTATCTTTTTCGCATTTTTCACTGCAAAATTAATTAGTTTCTCATCCGTTCCCTCGTACCTTATCAATCTATCACCCGATGCCTCGCAGAATGCAAATCCAAACTTTATCCCTGGCATGCTTGTAACAAGTGCCTCATAAATATCTTCCGTGCTCTTTATGAAATGTGTATATCCTATTATCACATTTATTTCGGTACCTGGTTTCTCTATATCCACAATATCAATCTTCATCTCCATATCATTCCTTATTATTTTCTCTATGATTAATTTTTCCATTTCAAAAGAAAGATAAAAATCAGGATATTTTCCTGATTATCATTCCAGAGGCAATGATTATTATCAGTAGAACTATTATTCCGGGATTGAGTTCTGGAACTGCAGTCTCTTTGAATATCTCCG
>CAZVSZ010000032.1:0-12533 GCA_964630095.1 uncultured Thermoplasmata archaeon
GCGAGAAGACTCTTAAACTATCCTGATTTCTCCATGAATTCTTTTAACCTAAATTCTTTTAATCCAGTAAGACATGCCCCTCATAGGTGGTCTTATGATTGATGAAATTGTTGAAAAAATAGTTTACGCCATAAAAAAGGCGGAGACAAAATTATCAGAGGATACCGTGAGAGCATTGAAAGAAGCTTACGAGAGAGAAACAAATCCAATGGGAAAAACGCAGTTAGAGGCAATTCTGAAAAATGTGGATGTTGCGGATGAATTCAAGTTCCCAATGTGTCAGGATACTGGATTGCAGACATTTTTCATAGAAGTGGGCTACGATTTCCCCTACACAAGAGATTTGAAAAATATGCTGACGGAATCTGTGAGAAGGGCAACGGATGAAGTTCCTCTGAGACCCAATGCGGTGCATCCATTTTTGCATAAGAACTCAGGAGATAATACAGGAAGATTTGTCCCTTATATTCACTGGGAACTGAAAGATGGGGATGATTGCACAATACATGTGATCCCCAAGGGTGGTGGAAGTGAGAATATGAGCGGTTTATACATGCTTTCCCCCGGACTCGGAATAAATGGAATAAAGAAAACGGTAATTGAGCATGTTTTCAAATCTGGAGGAAAGCCATGCCCACCGACAGTTATAGGCGTTGGAATAGGTGGAGGTGCGGATTTGGCATTGACTCTTGCAAAGAAGGCAGCGATATTGAGAAAGATAGGAGAGAGGCATGAGGAAAAAATCGTGGCAGAGTTAGAAGAAGAATTATATAACATGGCAAACAAACTTGGAATAGGTGCAATGGGAATGGGCGGAGACACGACAGTTCTTGATGTGCATGTTGAATATGCCCACAGGCATCCGGCAACGCTTCCAGTTGGCATTGTGACGCAGTGCTGGGCAAACAGAAGAGCGAAAGTTCATATTGATTCAGAAGGTCATGTGGAGGTGTTTTAAATGGAATATCATGAAAATACTCCAATCAAAGATGCGAGAAAGTACAATGTTGGTGATGTAATTTATGTTACAGGAGAGGTAATTCTCGCAAGGGATGAGGCTCATAAGAAACTCCTGGAGGAAGGTTCCCCGGTGGATTTGAAGGGTAGCGTTATTTATCATTGCGGTCCCGTGGTAAAGAAGGTAAACAACGAATGGAAAGTATTTGCGGCAGGACCAACAACGAGTATAAGAATGGAGATATTTGAAGATGAATTCATAGAAAAATTCCATCCAGCAATAATTGTTGGAAAGGGAGGAATGGGAGAGAGGACATTGAAAGCATTGAAAGAATATGGTGCAGTATATGCCTCTTACACCGGTGGCTGTGGAGCTCTTGCAGCAGAGAGAATGAAGAGTGTGAAAAATGTATATTATCTTGAAGAACTTGGAATACCAGAAGCAGTATGGATTTTCAGGGTTGAAGAGTTTGGACCTCTTGTGGTTTCAATGGACTCGCATGGAAAGAGTTTATACGATAATGTGGATGAGAAGGCAAAGAAGAATCTAAATGAAATCCTAAAAACAATTCACTGATTTTTCTCTTTTTTACGATTGCCGAATGCAATATAAACAATAAAAGAAATATAGTTCTTTGGTATTATGGGATTTATGGAATCTGAGATGCTTGAAGAGATGAGAGAAAAGGTAATGAAAGGTGGTGGAGAAGAGAGGATTAAAAAGCAACATGAAAAGGGAAAATTAACTGCAAGGGAGAGAATTGAAAAACTGCTTGACGAAGGCTCATTTGTTGAGATAGGAGTATTTGGAAAATCCCGTGCCACAGAGTTTGGAATGGATAAAAAGAGATTTCCCGGAGATGGTGTGGTCACAGGATACGGAACAATTGATGGTCGTCTTGTATTCGTCTATGCCCAAGATTTCACAGTTCTTGGAGGTTCTCTGGGAGAGGTTCATGCGGAGAAAATCGCAAGGCTCATGGATCTGGCAATGGAAAATGGAGCACCAATTATAGGGTTAAATGATTCTGGAGGTGCAAGAATTCAGGAGGGTGTTGATTCTCTGAAGGGATATGGCGAAATATTCTTTCGTAATACAGTAGCAAGTGGAGTTATTCCTCAAATTGCCGTCATAATGGGTCCCTGTGCAGGGGGTGCAGTTTACTCTCCTGCAATAATGGACTTTGTGGTTATGGTTGACAAAACATCATACATGTTTATCACTGGACCTCAGGTAATAAGAGCAGTGACAGGTGAGGAAATAGATTTTGAAAGTTTAGGAGGGGCAATGGTTCACAACCAGAAGAGTGGAAATGCCCATCTTATTGCAAAAAATGATGATGATGCTTTAAATCTTGTAAAAATTCTATTAAGTTATATTCCCTCAAATAATATTGAAGACCCACCTGTTATGGATGTGGGTGACCCGCCGGATAGAATGGTTTATGAACTGGACAGCATAATTCCTGATGACCCTAAAAAATCATACGATGTGAAGGAGATAATAAAAAGAGTTGTGGACAATGGCACATTCTTTGAAATACATCCATATTATGCTGAGAATATAGTTGTTGGCTTCGCAAGATTGAATGGAAAGAGTGTTGGAATAGTGGCAAATCAACCCGCAGTTTATGCAGGTGTTTTGGATATAAATGCAAGTGATAAGGCAGCGAGATTTGTTCGTTTTTGTGATTCTTTTAATATTCCCGTGATAACATTTGTGGATGTTCCTGGCTATCTTCCTGGAGTATCCCAAGAGCATGGGGGGATAATAAGGCATGGTGCAAAGTTGCTTTATGCTTACAGTGAAGCAACAGTACCAAAGATAACGGTGATTTTGAGAAAGGCTTATGGAGGTGCGTATATAGGAATGGGTTCAAAGCATCTGAGAGCAGATGTTGTATACGCTTGGCCCAATGCAGAGATTGCAGTGATGGGTCCTGAAGGTGCAGTAAATATAGTTTTCAGAAGAGAAATAAATCAATCAGAGAAGCCTGATGAGAAAAGGGAAGAACTGATAAAAGACTACAGGGAAAAATTTGCAAATCCTTATATTGCCTCTTATAGGCTCTATGTAGATGATGTGATATATCCTCATGAGACACGGATAAAATTAATACAGTCGTTGAACATGCTGGAAAATAAAAGGGAGGAAAGAATTATGAAGAAGCATGGGAATATACCTCTTTGAAGGGATAAAAATGGGTAAAAAATTGGATAAAGAAGTAATAGCGGTGATAACTGCCACCATATCCCATTATCTTGGAGGAAAGAGGTTCAGAATAATAAGTGTAAAACCATCGCCCTGGAAATATTATGGCAGATTGAAGATGATGAGGCGATATAGATGAGAAGAAAATTCAAGGTTAGAGTAAACGGAAAGGAATACAATGTAGAGGTTGAAGAGATAGGTGAGAATGTAAAACCCCAGTTATCTCCAAAGAGGAGAGAAATTGAAAGAGAAGCGGAGGAGAAAACTTTAATTTCAGAAGGGGCAATACCTGCACCCATGGCTGGGAAGATTCTTGATATAAGAGTGAAAGAGGGAGATGCCGTGAAGAAGGGAGATATTTTAATAATATTAGAAGCAATGAAGATGGAAAACGAAATACATGCACCAGAAGATGGAAAAATTAAGGAAATAAAAGTTAAAGCAGGGGACAATGTAAACAGGGACGAGGTTCTTATAGTAATGGAGTAGAAACTATACATCAATAATTGATTTAGAAAGAGGTAAAGTGGAGATGTTGGAGAGGTGAAAAACAAAAATTTCATATTCTATGAATATAATACCCCATTGGAGGTATTAAGATGACAGATGAAGAGGTTGGAGAACTCAACATGTTGGACCAGGTGCAGGCATTTCTTGCTAAAGTTAAGCAGGAGGCTGAGGAATTAAAGAAGAGAAGTAAAGAACTGGATGAAAGGGAAGCATCATTGAAAGAAAGAGAGGAAAATATTGGTGAGAGAGAAAAGAAAATTGAAGAAAAAGAGAACTTTCTTGAGAAAAAGAGTGCCGAATTAGAGGAGTATTCAAAGAAATTAGAAGAGCAGACCAATGAGTTAAATACAAAAATAGAAGAGGTAAACAAAAGAATTGCAGCATTAGAAAACGCCGAATCCACAATAAATGAATACGAGGAGGCAATCAAAGGATTAAAAGAGGAACTGGAGAAAAAGATGGGTGCTATTGGAGAATTTGAAGATTATGTAAGGGGAAAATTGGAAGGTATGGTTGCAAAGCAGAAAGAAATACTTGAAAGTGGAGTTGATGTGACAAAGATTCAGGGTACTCTCACAGATTTGAAAGAGAA
Source organism: uncultured Thermoplasmata archaeon (assembly GCA_964630095.1). GTDB lineage: Archaea > Thermoplasmatota > Thermoplasmata > Thermoplasmatales > Aciduliprofundaceae > CAZVSZ01. Next base: position 4,272 of record CAZVSZ010000032.1, read on the forward strand.
AATGTATCAGACAATTCAGGGTTTATCTGGTGAAATTTCCGTATCTGCTCCTCCAGTGGAAAAGGTTGAAGAGGTGAAGCCTGAAGAGGAAAAGGTTGAAGAGAAAGTAGAGGAAGAAGAAAAGAAAGAAGAGGCAAAACCCGAGGAGCAGAAGTTTGAGGTTGTAGTTGTGGATGGAGAGGAGTTCATAAAATGTCCTCAATGTGGAACGCTGAATTCTAAGGATGCAATAATGTGCTATAACTGCGGTTATGTATTCAAACCCGAGGAACTTGAGAAAGAGTAGATAGTAATTCCATTCTTCTCTTTATATGCAATAGAGAATCTCTCAGAGTATCCCTATTTTGGAATTTATTTATTATATCTTCTGCCTCTACCTTATCAATTTTATTTGCAAACCTGAGCATATTTTTAATTGCTCTTGTTAATTCATCAACTATTGTAATATCCGCCGTGCGTGCAGTTCTGGAAAGGGGATTCAAATCTATTGCTATTACAAATTTCCCCATGTTTTTCAATGCTTCAGTTCTATCACCATCTTCCAGTGCCACAAGAACAACATCTGCAGAGAATATTCCCTCTTTTGTGCATAATGCTCTACTATGCTCAAGTCCAGGGATTAGTGAATCTGGTTTATCTCCCAATATTCTAACTCCATGCTTCTTGAATTCTTCCACAATTTTTTGTATTCTTTCTTCAGTCCTGTAAAATAAATTAACTTCAATCTTCATATTCAGCAATTCTGAAAGTTTCACGACCTCCTCGGATGCCAGTGCAGTAACATTTCCATTTACTGAGATTACCGGATTCTTTGCCAGTTTTATTTTTGCAACCGCCGCTTTTTCAGCCATCATTGCAAAATTCTCACTTTTCTCCCCAATAATATAATCAAATGCTTCTCCCCTTCCATGGGCAATTAATCCTGCCTGAGTAACAATTCCTCTTTTGAACCCTTCAATTAACTTTTCTCTCTTCATGAGAGATTCATACCTTGGATGACTTTTTGGAACTATGCTTTTGCTCATACAATTCCGAGTATATGTGTTAATAGTATTTAATCACTTTACTCACTCCTGTAAATCTTAAAAGAATATTGTGTTTTTTATTTCTTCATTCACAAGTTCAATAAATTTATCCACATTACCTTTTGGTATGGTAGCTCCCCCTGCAATGTTATGCCCTCCCCCATTTCCTCCGAGTTTACCTGCAACATTTTTCATAATCTCTCCGATATTGACCTTAGAAACCAATCTTTTATTAATTCGTGCAGATATATGCACTGAATTATCAATATACAGGGATAGAACTGCTTTATTTGGATCAAGGAGATATATGGATGCGATTGTAGAAATTGAACTTCCCAGATATTTGTTTTTCACAAAAAAATACTGCAAATGGGAAAGTTCAAAAAGATTTTCAAGCATATCATAAACTCCGTCTATTACTTCACTCTTATATTTCTTTCTTAAAACTTCCATTCTTTCTAAGTATTCTCTGGCACCTAAAATGTACCCAAGTGCCACACTCTGATTATCCGTTCTGCAAGCAGAATCAAGCAATTCAGTAAGATATCTAATACTTCCTCCAATGTTATAATCAATATCCACAATAAATCTGCCAGCATGGGGTACTTTACTATTTTTTATAAGGTTCATAGAAAGATACGAACCAATTTTCATCTTTTCATTATCCGTTAGTGATGAGACCTCTTTATTTGGAGATATACCAAGTTTCTTTAATATATCTTCAACAGAATCCCTTTTCCCGGATAGCCCGGGGAAAAAAGGCTCAGTTGAATACACTATTGAATCCAAAAGATTTCCCTGGAGAACCAAATCAATCTTTTCATCAATATCAATATTTTTCAAAATTTCATAATTTATGCCTGAAAAACCGCCAATATACTGCTTATCTCCAAATGCCCCTGCAAGAAAAAATTTTAAATATTTCTTATTGTTAACAAGCATGTATGCAAGGGTGCTGGCACACGCATCATGAGCGCCATCATACCCAAACAGATGTGGATTAATATGAATGAGTTTTTCATTATCTCCCGGGGGCTTGTGATGGTCAATAATCACAACATTTCCCTCAAGTTCATTTACCAAAGATGAGCCAATATCCAGCATTATTACAGAGTCTTCACTATCCACAATATTTTTCATTTCCTCCCTATTTTCATTTCTAAAAAAACTGATATGGAACTCTTTTTCTTTATCTAAGAGATAATTTGCTATAATCCCCGCTGAACAAACACCATCTACATCATAATGTGTCAAAATTCTAAAATAATCCCCTTTTTCAATAAACTTTCTTGCATTTTTTATTCTCTCATTTATGTCCCTCATCACCTCACCAGTAACTTCGCATCTTTAATGCTATAATGCCAGTCCTGTGGTAATTTTCCAGTTTTTTTATAATATTTTATCAATCTTCTTATTTTTGATTCCACAAGTTGAAGACCTCTTTTATTGGATAAATCCTTTGGGTGGTTTGCTAAATGCTCATTTATCTTAACGGCTCTTTTTATCAGAGCCATCAGGTCTTCTGGTATTCTTTGTGATATATTTTTTTCTTCTAATATTTTACCAATACTCTTTCCCACAATTAATTTCACATCGGGAACACTGTACTGGTCCCTCAATATAGTTCCTATCATTGCCTGAGTGTAACCCTGTTTTGCGAGTTCTATTATTTTATCTATCACTTCATCTCCATCCATAGTGACCCATTCAGGCTTATCGGTCCTGAAAGGCTTTTTTGAACCTGAACTACCTTTTCTCCCTGTGTGCATTCTTCCCATTTATGCTCACCTACCTCGCTTAATGATATCAAATACTTAAAAGTTATGGGTGCTATCCCAATAGATGGGGGAAGGTTAAAATATAAGTAAAATATTGTGTATTGAGAATGAATCTACGAAAAATTCTGATAATAATAATAGCAATATGGATTATCGTCGTGGTGGGAGGGAGTATATCATATGTGAATATACCCGGGGGGATAAATATTGGTGGGGGAGGAAAAAATTATCCTCTCAACGAATCAAACACACAGGTAAGCACTGGTCCTGATTTATCTTACATATTTCCTGTAATTCTCTATTCAATTATTGCGATGGGAGTTGTGGGATTCTTCATCTATACTAAATATATTTTGAAAGAGGCTATCTATTATATCATCGCTGGTGTTTTAGTGATTTTAATTTTTTATATTGTCCCATTTCTTGCAAATAGAGTGAATATCAGTGTTACAGGTGGGGGAAATGCTGAACTTGCAGAGCCTTACAACATCAGTTTCATATTTTTTTATATAATCACAGGGTTTTTCATAGGAATAATAACATTCGCAATAATAGAGGCATTTAAAATAAAGGGGGAAATAAAAGGGAGAAGAGAGGAGAATAGAGAGTACAGGGAATTTATTGAGAAGGCAATATACCATGTGAAAATCGGTGAAGATGTGCGAGGCTCAATTTTGAAAGCGTACAAAGAGATGGAGAATATGATGCGGAAAAAGGGAATTTTGGATAAAAATTATTATACCCCGAGAGAATTTGAAAATTTTGCACTTTCAAAACTGAATTTATCAAGGGAGCCTGTGGAATCTCTCACAAAATTATTTGAACTGGCAAGGTACAGTTCACATGAGATGAGGGAAGAAGACCGCACTCTTGCTTTGAGTTCTTTGGAGATGATAAAGAATGAACTGGAAAAATGATATTATCCACTATCTTGAAGAAAGCATATTATTTCTATTTTTCCTCTTTCTAATTTTTATATTCGTTCCTACAAATATTAATGTAATTATCTGGGCTTTTATGCTCTATTCTTTAATTTATCTCCCACTACTTTTTGCATATAGATTCTCTCCAAAGAAAAAAATTAAAGAGGAAGAGAAGGAAAGAATAATGGTAAGAAATGATGTAGCACATTTCAGGGAAATTGTAAATAAGGCAATGAACGGAAATGCTGTTTCACAGAGAGATGTTGAACTGAGATTACTCAATGTTCTAGCAGTTGATTTGAGCATAAAATATGATTTGCCAGAGAGTTATATTAAGAGAAATTTAGGAAATGGAGAATTTATGGAGAAATTGATGGGAGAAAAAGGAAGAATTGCAAAAGAAATATACGATAGGAGACATGAATTGAGAAGATCAATTAAAAGAGAAGAATTTTTAAAGGATATTGGTATCCTAATGGAGGCGATGAAATGAGTGAAATAAGAAATAAAATGGAAAAAATAATAGAAGAGATAAAAAAAGTGATAGTTGGAAAGGATGAAGTCCTTAGGCAGGTTTTATACACAATTCTTGCAGGAGGACACATACTATTTGAGGACAATCCCGGTCTTGCAAAGACGCTGATAGCAAGGTCTTTTTCCAGAGTTTTAGGATGTGAATTCAAGAGAGTTCAGTTCACTCCAGATTTGCTTCCATCCGATATAACTGGCACATATATATACGATAAGAGAACTGGAGAGTTCAAATTTCTTAAGGGGCCAGTTTTTACAAATATTCTTCTTGCAGACGAGATAAATAGAAGTCCACCAAAAACACAGGCAGCTCTTCTTGAAGCGATGCAGGAGAAGCAAGTGACAATTGAGGGAGATACATACAAACTTGAGGAGCCATTCGTTGTGATTGCAACTCAAAATCCAATAGAGTATGAGGGAACCTATCCCCTACCTGAGGCTCAACTTGATAGATTCCTTGTAAAATTGAAAATTGGATATCCCACAAGAGGGGGAGAAATTGAGATATTGAAGAGAAGAATGCTGTGGAAAAAGGATGAGATTGAACTTGAAAAAATTGCAGATAGAGAAATAATTTTGAACATGAGAAAGATGGTGGAGGGAATATATGTTGAAGATGATGTTCTTGATTACATGGTCAGAATTGTAAGGGCAACAAGAGAGCACATGCAGGTTGAAGTGGGTGCCTCACCTCGTGGCTCTTTAGCACTATTAAAATTATCAAGAGCAAGGGCACTTGTATATGGAAGGGATTATGTGAATCCAGATGATGTCAAGAGTGTTGCTAGAATTGCACTTGTTCACAGGTTAATCCTCAAGCCCGAACCATGGATAAGAGGAGTTCGTCCAATGGATGTCCTTAATGATGTCTTGCAGAAGACTCCAGTACCAAAGGTGTAGAGATGAAAACTCTAACTTTTTATTCATTTACTGTTTATTCTTCCATACTGATATTTTTGGGGTTGTTTCTCTTCTCACCCATACCTATATTTCTATCATTGCCTTTTATCTGGCTTATATTTTTTTCTGAAATTTTGCCATTTAGAAAAATAAAAGTAAAAAGAGAGATGGAAGAAAAAAGGTTTATAGAAGGGGATAATATAAAAATAAAATATGAAATTGAAGGAACGGGATATTGCCATATTAAAGATGACCTTGATGAAATAAAAGGATTTTTAAGAGAAAAGGAAAACATAGAGAAAAAGAAATCTCTTGAAAGATTTGGAATATTGAAAATAAGGAGAATGTACATTGAATCAGAGGACTTTTTAGGAATGAAGAAATATGAGGAAATGAAAAAAGAAGATAGAGATATAAAAATTTATCCCAAGATAGAATATGTTCGCAGGTTCAGAATAAAGCCAAGAAGGACAAGAAGTTTGCTTGGTGATTATCCCTCTAAAAGGAAGGGGATTGGAACAGAATTTACGGATATAAGGGAATACCATAGTGGAGATAGCATAAGATGGGTGAACTGGAAGGCTACCGCAAGGAAAGATAAAATAATGGTGAATGAATTTGAAAGTGAGAGAACGGGTGATACAGTAATAGTTTTGGATGTCAGGAGATTTTATAAAGGAGAAGAAGAATACGAAAAATTGTTAAATTATTCTGTTCGGGCAGCAGCAATGCTTGCCACATATCTATCCCGTACAAAAAATCGTGTTGGATTTGTCCTTCTTGGAAATTCCGTTGACTGGATTTATCCAAATTATGGAAAGAGGGCAATGTATCTCATTCTTGAGAGATTACTGACAACAAGAAGCAAGAAAATTAGCAGATTGCCATTTGAATATGGAAAATTCATAGTTTCAAGATTCTTTCCTCCAAATTCATTCATAATCATTATTTCTTCTCTTCTATCCTGGGACATTGATGAGGCAATTGTTGAACTTCTTGCCAGAAATTACGATGTTCTTATAATATCTCCAACAATAATAGGTGAAAAGGATGATTTAGCATCAAAAATTCTGAGAACTGAGCGAGATGTGAGACTGAGAAGATTGAGAATGTATTCCCGCGTTATTGATTGGAATATTGAGTATCCTCTTTCAAAGATGCTGATGGTGATGAAATGAAAAAGTATATTCCTCTTGGGATTTATTACATCATTATTCTCCTTATTTCTCATGGCGTAATGTTTTTTATCTCCCTAATTTTCATAATTCTTGCTATAGCACTTATAATATTCTATAAAATTGTAAAAGATGATACCATTGTTTATACATATCTGCTTTTGTCAATAATATCCCTTATTTTTCCATTTTTAGGCATGAATCCATATTCTCCTATAACTCTGAGTGCAATCTACTCTCTCCTCTCCCTTCCCCTTTATCATTTTATGATATTTAGGTTTAAAGAAAAATATGGAAAAATTCATGTGGATACACTCACCTACGGTTTTCTAACGCTTCCTCTTTCATTTTTATCAGTTTATTTCTTTTTATTTGTTATCCCGGTAATAAATTTCTGGACTCTTATTATTCTTGTTTTCATTCTTATCCTCCTCATTCTCTATCTTTCACTACCTAAATCTTAAAAATGCTGCAATCCCGCCTAAATTCTGCAGTATTTTCCCCGCCTCGTGGGATGTGCTTATTATGTGAATCTCAGCTTTAATCTCCTCCGCCATTTTCAAAATCTTCTCATATTTCTTGTAATTTTTATCCGTGATAAGAAGAATTTTCACTGCCCCTATCTCCAAATATTTTTTTACTTCTTTTTCCCCATAGGCGTAAAAACCCTCTTTTTTTATTTCTTTCAATAGGCTATCAATTAATTTTTCCTCTTTCGCAACCCTGTGCTCTTTCAAAATTTTATTGAGTGAAGATTTCAAAACTTCATGGATTCCGCGCATATCCCCATGCGAAGATTGCATAACCACAAAATTTTTTAAACCTCCGGCAAATTTTACAAAATTTTCCTTGTAGAACCCCGGTCCTAAAATTATGAGAGGCAATTTTTCATCTCTTATTTTTTTAATTGCGTTCAATACTTCACCAAAAAATTCTTCATCCTCTTCACCCCTCTTCCTTATTGTTGCAATCTCCTGAATTCCATAACCCCTGAGAATTGCCATGGTGGCAAGACCATGCTCCAATCCAAGAAAATAAACCTGTGGCTTTTCAGAATTTTTTATTCCTTCTTCCAATATTTTTTTATCCTCCTTACTCCATTCTTTAATCACAGATATTTTATCTCCTACTCCAACATTTATTGTCTGATATGCTCCAATATAATCTTCATTTCCCATTACAATTTTACCGGTTATCCTCAACCTATCTGCAAATTCCTGAAATTCAACTTTTTCAACTTCAATTGCAACTCTCAATTTTTTTCTTACTGGATTCTTCGCCCTCTTCATATCATCGCTCCTGATATCTTTGCGGAAAACATAGCCCCATACAATATCCCCCTTACTGATAAGAGTATTTAAATACCATAAATCATCTATATTATCTACATAAATTACAATCTCGTTCTCATCTTTGCCCTTTTCAGCCTTCATTTTCAATTTCCTCCATTATCTTCTCTATTTTCTCCTTTATCTTCTCTGTATGTGTTCCATACCAGTAAATCCGGTGGCAATTTGGGCATATATAGAACTCATCATTATGCTCATAAACATAATCTGGCACCTTTTCCTTTATCTTCTCCTTCTCTATGGGGATTAATATTTCATTGCATACCGAGCACCTTGATAAAATTTTATCTCCGTTTAAATTAAATTTTTTTATCACAACCTTTAACTGCTCCTCATATTTGTCGCTTTCAACATAAAATCCACCACTTCTCCTCGCGAGTTCCTTATCCCTTGTTAATATTATTCTTCCATCTTTTTCTGCAATTCTCAAAATATCATCATCGCTCATCGTTGTGGGTGGATAATATACATCATAGCCCATAAAACGGAGGTATTTTCCAAGTTTCCCAAGCATACTATCAACCATAAATTTTATATTGTTTGATTCCACACAACATCATGTGCACGATGTTTTTAACTTT
>CAZVSZ010000033.1:0-12528 GCA_964630095.1 uncultured Thermoplasmata archaeon
ATTTAGGGGATAAAGTTTATATAAGTGAATTTTTATTACATGCATAAAGGAGGAATTAAAATGAAGAAAAAAGGATTAACAAATGGGAATGGTATGATTAATGGCATTAATAATAGGGGATTGACAAATGGGTTAACTAATGGATTAACCAATGGTAATGGAAAAAGCAATGGGCTTGTAAATGGTAGTAATGGAAAAAATGGTAAGAAAGGGAAAGGAGTTATGGAAACCACAAAGGGAAGGTTAGGTGCATGGACTGTTATTGGTATTGTCCTCCTTCTCATATTTGGTGCATTTGGAATATCCACAAACATGTTCAAATCTATAGACTGGAATTCAATTCCAAAATACCATGATTACGATGTGGAAAAAGTTGCTGTGAATAATATAGATATAAATACCTTTGCATTTCACAAAATGGGAGATTCATTTTATTTCTATATTAAATTCAACGGTGATTTCTCTCGGAGTGGAGATTACAAAAATCTTGCATACATACTTATTGACAATGATTCCACCATGGCAACTGGATATAATACAGGATACCTTGGTGCTGATTATATGATTAAGATTACAGCAAATGAAACTGTTAGTGCAGGGCTCTACAAGTTCATGGGAAAAAGTGATGAATGGAACTGGAGTGAAATCAATAGTGCATCTGCAAAATACAAAAATAATGTGTTAACAGGTGATGCGAGTATAGATATTAGCAGTAATGCCCGTATAATGATTATATCCGAGAATGGTTATTCTCAGGATATAACTCCTGTTGTGGGAATTGAGAAAAATGCATTCTTGGTCGTGCAGGAACCGGGAAGCGGCAATAACATTCAGGTAAAATTGATTTCAGTTCTTGGAAAAATAAGCGTGGATAAAATATCATTTGCTGCACCCAAGGGAATATCTCTCTCAGGCTTAAATGTTACCGGAAATGACCTCAATGTAAATAAAGTAATAAGCAGTGAGGCCACATACACTGTTACTGTTTATCCACGAGAGGTGAAGGGAAAAGTTGAGGTGAGTGTAAATGATGTAAGTATCAAATCCAGCATTCCTGTTACAATATGGGGAGAGCCTTTTAGAAAATACTTTGGAACACCCAAAGATATAGAGATAGATGGATGCTTTGAGGACTGGAATAGACTGGCAAGTTTCCATACATCAACAAAGAATGTGGAAAATCCAAATATTGATATTTATCAGTATGCTGTTTACAACGGTAGTTTCTTCTATGCAAGTGTGAAAGGTGTGATGCTTAAAGGAAACATTGCACCGGAAATTGAAAAAAGTGTATCTCATGGCGGTGGAGGCGTGCCTGTAAAAATTGTGAAAAAACCGTACGATTATGCAAAGGTTGAGATTGAAACTGCAAATAGTGGAGCACATACAGTTGAAGTTTATGGATATAATGGCAAGATTACAAAGATTCTCTACGATGGAAAGGAAAGCAGTTCTGTAAGTGTTGCAGTAGGTAAAAATGGGGGTTATGGTGCAATTGAAATTGGATTAAATGAAGCTTACAAAATTATAAGTTATAAAGTAACAATGACTGACTGGAACGGGTTGAGTGATACTACAGGGACAAAAACTCCATCCGGAACAGAAAAGAGTGGTGGTAATGGCATTACAGCACCCGAATTTAATGTTTCAATGCTTCTTCCGCTGATTTTCATAGCATCGGTACCAATAATTACCAGAAGAAGAAAACTCTAATTCCCTCTTTTATTTTTCTCCTAATATTCTCTTTTGTGTTTGCGGGAATTTGGAAATCTCCTTAGGAGGTCTGTATGGAAAAATAGATATAGGAGTTAGGACATTACGATATAAGATGGCGGATAGCATTAGAGAAAGATGTAAAACAGGAATTGTGGGGATGGATAGCGTCCTTAATGGAGGAATACCGAGAGGTAACACTGTTTTAATCACAGGCTCTTGTGGAACTGGGAAAACTACTTTAAGTCTGGAATTTCTTGTTCATGGGGCTCTTATGGGTGAGCGCTCAATGTATATATCAGTAACAGAGGCGCCTGAGAAACTTCTTGACAATATGATTGACTACGAGTTCTTTGACAAGAAATTAATTGAAGAGAAGAAACTGATATTTGTGGATTTGCAGGAAATATATGTGAAATTGGGACTGGAAAAACTTGAGTTTAGTTTAGAGGATGTAAATATTCTCACAGGGCAAATTGTAAAGATGGTAAAGGAACTTGGGATAAAAAGATTGGTAATAGATTCAATCACATCTATATGCTATCGTCTTACATCAAAGGAGCAAATCAGAGAATTTATACTTCTTCTGGGAAAAGAATTATCTGATATTGGATGCACAACCTTAATTGTTTCTGAACTTCTTCCCTCTGCCGCAGGATATTCACAATACGGTGTTGAGGAAGCGATTGCCGATGGCATAATTCTCCTTGGCAATTTAGAGAGAAGGGGGGATTTGTTGAGAACTCTTCAGGTAATAAAAATGCGTGGAACAACACATTCTCGTGCAAAGTATGTTCTTGATTTGACTTCTATTGGAGTTCTTCTTGCACCTCTCCTGAAGGGTGGAAGTGTGGGGGTGAAATAATGAGTGCTACATCTAAAATTGTTGATAAATTGGAAGAATTACCATCATCATCCTCCATTGCTGTTTATGTTGATGTTAATACATACTTTGATGCTTTAAGAGCCTTAGTTGATATATTTCCTACAAGACATGACCTCTATGTATTCTATATATCTGCTACAATACCCTCCAAGAATATAGAGAATCTATTTGAAATTCTGGGAATTGATACAAAGAATGTATTTTTCGTGGATACAATAGCACATTTAATGATGGGTTCCACAGAGTTATCGGATAGATATCTATATATTGAAAGTCCCACAATGCTTGAAAATATAATGCTGAAGGTTGAATACCTATCAAGGAAATACAGAGAAAAAAAGTCTATAGTTATTCTTGATTCTTTAAATTCCATGGCAATTCACAATGACCCAAAAATTCTATCTGAATTTTTGCATATATTTGTCACCTCCCTTCGCTCCTGGGATTCATATATGGCCATATTGGCAATGAAGGAGCAAAATACTCCTGAGATAGAATCAATGTTAAATCTTGTATGTGATGATATATTTGATACAACGGAGGTGAAGTAAATGGCAGAGATAAGAACAGTTTCACTCGGATTGCCTGTTCTTGACAAGGCTCTCATGAACGGGGTTCCAAGGGGATATACAATTTTACTTGCTGGCTCTCCCGGTTCTGGAACCGAGTTATTTGCAAAGCAATTCGCAGCAGCAGGAGCAAAAAAAGAAAATGTTATATATTTTACATCCACTGAAAGGAATGAGGATATAATCAACACCATGCGTGGATTTAACTGGAATGTGGACATAAAAATTGTAAATATTGGAGCGGAATATTATCAGAAGGTTCTTGAGAAGGAATTGATGATAAGCAGATACAGGGAGGAGGGAATTCCAATAAACGAGATATTCTCTCCTGCAAGGAAGAAAAAAGAGAAAGAGGTAAATTTTCTTACAAAGGTCACATACGAAATTTCAAAATTAAAACCTCCATTCAGGATAGTTATAGATTCTCTTGATTTCTTTCTGACCCAATATGAGAAAACAAAGGTTATATCATCGCTTCGTACAATAAAGGCACATACACAGTATTATGGCGGGGTTGCCCTTCTCACAATGCTCACAAATGTTTATGATACTTCCACACAGAGTGGAATAGAAGAACTTGTTGATATAATACTTGAACTTGAGATGTTCAGAGCGCCGAGGGGATATATGAAGCATTTGATTGTGAAAAAAGTTAGAAACCATCCTGAGAAAACAGGTATATTCAAATATGAAATAAAGGAGAATGGTATTGAGATAGTGAAGTGAGATGGAGAAAAGTGGAATTGCAAATCTACCATTACATGAGGGTCGTGCACCAAGGTGGCTATTCAAAAGGATGGTGAAATTATCAGGGGAAATTATTAGGATAATTGAGATGGAATATGGCACAGAGGAAGTTTTGAGGAGATTATCAAATCCTTACTGGTTTCAGGCATTTTCCTGTGTTATTGGATTTGACTGGCATTCCTCTGGAACTACAACTGTAACCATTGGCTCTCTAAAGCAGGCATTAAAAATTGAGGATGGAATCGTGGTTGTTGGCGGGAAGGGGAGAATATCAAGGAAAACTCCAATGGAAATTGAAAAAATTGGAGATGAGTTCAATTTATCTTCTAATAGTATTGAAAAATTAAAGTACGCAAGTAAGATGAGTGCAAAGGTGGATAATGCTGTTCTTCAAGATAATTACCATCTCTATCATCACAGCATGGTAATTGATGAAAATGGTCACTGGGTAATAATCCAGCAGGGAATGAATCCCGAGATGAGATATGCCCGCAGATATCACTGGATATATGGAGTAAAAAAATTTGTGGAAGAGCCTCACAGTGGAATAATATCAGCAAGAATTGAGAAAAAAGTTCTTGATATGACTTCAAAAATAAGTGATGAGGCAAGAAAAATTTCAGTGGATATTGTGAAGGATAATCCAAAAAAGATGAAGAATATGATTTCAATTGTTAAAGATGAAAAACAGAAAACTCTTGATAGTTTTTCTGATGTGAAAATTTTGACTATGCCCTGGAATATAAACTGGAGAGCCCTGTTTGATGCTTATGAAATACAGCCGAAAAATTATGAGGAATTGGTAGGAATAAAGGGAATTGGTCCCGCAACAGTTCGTGCTCTTGCATATATTGCAGAGATAATATATGGAGCAGAGATTTCATGGAAAGACCCGGTGAAATTTTCATTTGCTCTTGGAGGGAAGGATGGTGTCCCCAAGCCAGTTGATAGGAAAACCTATGATAAGAGTATTGAAATTTTGCAGTTCAGCATAGAAGAAGCGAAAATTTCCCGGCGAGAAAAATTAGAGATGCTGAGGAGGTTAAGAAAATTTGTTCCATGATTATTTCCCCTTCCTCAGGGCATTAAATCCTTCAATTAAGCATTTAAACGATGGATTAAAAGGTTTTCTATCCGCTAAGAATCTACAGTAATCTTCTTTGAAATTTTTTATTGTTTCCCTTTCTTCTATTGAAAGAATAAAATAAAGAGAGATAAAAGAAAACCATCCTGCATATAGAATCGCAAATATATTCATTGTGAGGAGAGATATTCCAATACCGAAGAATATTGAGCCGAACTGGGCTGGATGTCTCATGCAAGAGTAAATTCCAACATCCACTATTTTTTCAGGTTTCTTTATTCCTTTCCTGATTTCAAAATGTCCATATTTTTTCAGAGTTTTTCCCGCAACTGCATTGAGAATCAATCCATACACCATGAGAAAAATACCAGAAACCATGAAGAGGAGTTTAAGAAAAAAAGGCATGTTAATCAATGGTGTGTAAATTCCCACGAGTATTATTGTAAGCCACGAGGTAAACCAGAATCCAAATTTCCATGCGAATCCCATATTGCTCCCCATATCTTCAAAGAATTTATTTTTTGCCCTGTGAATTCTTCAAGGAGAAAAATTTAATCACTGAATGGCATTTCCATCCATGAAATACAAAGATGCGGGAGTGGATATTAATAAGGAAGAAGAATTCATAAAAGCCCTTGTGAGAGAGATAAAATACGAAAGGAAAGATTTTAAGAAATTTCCCCTGAATATGAGTTTCACAGGGATGGTAGAATTTGGAGAGCACTATATGGCGATGAATACAGATGGTGTTGGAACCAAGATTATTGTGGCAGAGCAGATGAAAAAATGGGATACAATAGGTATGGATTGCATAGCAATGAATGTGAACGATACCATAACGGTGGGAGCAGAGCCAGTAGCATTTGTGGATTATCTGGCAATAAGCAGATATGATACTGAAATTGCGAGGGATATCGGAAGAGGTTTGAACGAAGGAGCAAAGTTAGCAAATGTAACAATATTGGGTGGTGAGACTGCAACAATACCTGAGATAACAAACGGGATAGATTTATCGGGAACAAGCATAGGATTTGTGAGGAAAGATAAGATAATATCCGGGGAGAGAGTAAAAAAGGGAGATTTAATATTTGGAATACCAAGTTCTGGAATTCACTCAAATGGATTAACACTGGCGAGAAGAGTCCTCAATATGAAAGAAAAAATGGGAAACAAGAGAATAGGAGATGTTGTTCTAACTCCCACGAGAATCTATGTGAGAGATGTAATGAATTCAATAAAGAATTGTGATATCCATGGAATGGCTCATATAACAGGTGGTGGACTCAAAAACATACTCAGAATTAAAAAAATGAGGTATATTATTGAAAGCCCATTAAAACCTCAGAGAATATTCAGGGAAATTATGGAGAGGGGAAATGTGAGTATCCATGAAATGTATCAGACATATAATATGGGAATGGGATTTGTGATTATTGCCCCGGAGCACTGTGAACCAGAGATAAAAAATATAATTCCAGATTCAAGGGTTGTCGGGCAGGTTGAGGAGGGGCATGGGGTTGAAATTTCTGAGTTTGGTATAAGATATGTTTAAATGGGAAATATTTAATATCCACATACCATTTCACCATTATGAAAACCCTGATAATAAGCGATATACATGGAAATATCGTATCTTTGAAGGAAATAATCAGCAGAGAGGATTTTGATAATATATGGTTTTTGGGAGATTTGTTAGATTATGGACCTGAACCAGATAAGGTTCTTGATGAACTGCGCTCCCTCAATCCCGATGTGTGGATTATGGGAAACCATGATTATGCAAATGCATTCAATGTTGATTGCAAGTGCGGTGAGAAAACACACGATTTGAGTGTTTATACAAGGGAAAATATAACCAAGAAAAAACTGAGCGAAGAAGATATCAAATTTCTCAGAAAAATACCCATAAAGAAGGAGATAATTATAAACAATAAATCCTACTATTTTGTGCATGGCTGTCCCTCAGATCCTCTCTATGGATATATGTTTGACTTTATGCCTGAATGCATGCGCAATGAATTTGGAGGAGAGATAAAAGTTAAACATCTTCTTTTCGGGCACACCCATTTTCCACTAATTGGCAGATATGAAAATTTAATTTATATCAACCCCGGAAGTGTTGGACAGCCAAGGGATGGAGACCCGAGAGCTTCCTATGCGGTGTACGATGGAAATAATTTTGAAATAAAAAGAATAAAATATGATGTTGAGAAAACTGTGAAAAAATTGAAGGAGATGAAAATAAGGGAGGATTATCTTGAAAGATTAATAAAAATTCTGAGATTGGGAAAGGTTTAGATTATCTTTCTCACTATCTTTTCCAATTTCTCAACGGGATTATTATCGTAATCAACTCTCACATCCAATATTTTATCGTACAAACCTCCCCTTCCAACGATTAAAATTGCTGCACTTCTATCTCCACGAGAATCTCCTCCAGATTTGTGTGCCTCTTTTAATCCTCTAATTATCCCCCATATTATGTTATTTTCAGATTCAAATCCATTGCATAGGGAATGAATAACCTTTTTGCTCTTTAATAAATTTCCCAGGCATACCAAATCTCTCTTTATTATTTCTCCCTTCTCCTCGGGAGTTCTTTTACCTGTGAACACTGCACCTCTTCCAAGCCTATCAAGAACACCAACCTGTCTCATTTCCCTATCTTTATCTCCTTTTATTGCGATTTTCAAAGATTCTTCTGCATCTCTATCCTCAAGCAATTTTAAAATTATTTGTCCGAGTTCCGGATTTGTGTATCCCTGTGTTGCCACTCCTCCAATTCCATATTTTGCCCATGGAACTCTTGATCCAACTGCAACACTCCCACTTGTCACTCCAATTCCGATTTTATCATCAATCTTTGCTATTATGCTGTAGGTCATTTACATCCACAATTATCTCGCCAAGTTTTAATTTTTTTATTTCATCTTCCTTTAATTCTCTCTTTTTCGCCTTCTCACTTATTATCGCACTGTTACCAAATGGGTCATCTACAATGATCGTTGCTATAAATTTTCCATGCTTTATCAGCCCGATTTTTCTCAGAATATCAATTATTCTCTCCCTCTTATCCGAATATGTATGCATTAACTGAACCAAAATATTAATTATTCTATTTAAGACTCCTTCAATATTTGTTATAAAAGCCTCTGAATATGGACCAGGCTCAATCTTTGCTCCTATCTCAGGAATTGTTATTGTTCCAGAAGTGGATCTTATTACACGGGTATTTAAGTCTTTCTCACTTTCAATTTTTAATTCGTAGTGCATTGGCTCATGGGTTTCAAGCATCATAATATCACTGTGCTTAAATCCGCAGGATTTGCAGAATATATTTGTTATCAGGCATTTTCCAAAATGTGGTATTTTTCTCTCCTCATAAGAATAAAACAAAGATTTTTTCCCGCAAATCGGACATGGAATATCCATCATTATTTCCATAGCCAGTCCCTCAATCTACCAGTGATAACATAATTTCCATCTTTTAACTCTTTCAAATTAGATGAACCACTGAGGAACATTGCAATTTTGAGTTCTTCAATGATATCCCTTAATCTCTTCTCCACATTCTTGGGAGATTTCATTGCATCCTTTAAGAGGATTCGGGAAATGCCAACCACATCTGCACCGAGAGCAATTGCCCTTGCAGCATCAAGCCCGTTCCTTATACCACCGGAACCAATCAGTGGTAAATAGATAGATTTTAATTTTATTATGCAGTATGGCGATGGCAATCCCCAGTCCCAGAATGTCTTTCCATACTTCCCCCCCCGATAGTACTCAACTGCTGCAAAACTCGTTCCGCTTAATCCACTCACATCTATTGCCTTGAAACCCGAAGATTTTAATTTCTCACCAGAATATAAATCTATACCCGCACCTGTTTCCTTTGCAATAAGAGTATATTTGTGAGAGAATTTTTTAATTTTTTTAAGAATTCCTTTAACTTTTCTATCTCCCTCGGGCTGTATTGCCTCCTGAAGATAATTGAAATGAATTTCAATGGCATGTGCATCAATCATATCTATAGCTTCTTTCACCTCCTTCTCTCCATATCCAAGAGCAAACTGCGGGGCTCCTAAATTTCCAATTCTTAAAGGAATATCATAATTCTTTATTATACTGTATGTATCTCTCAGTTCCTTATTTTCAATTGCACTTCTCTGAGAACCAACAGCAATCCCAATTTTCAAATTTTCGGATGCTTCTGCAAGATTTTTATTGATTTCCTTTGCAATCTTATGACCTCCAGTCATTGCATCTATTATTAGTGGGTACCTCAATTTTTTTCCGAGAAAATCGGTACTTAAATCTATCTCTTCCATATCCACCTTTGGAATGGTAACATGCTTCAAAATTACATCATCCCAGTAATTATAATGCGAATTAACATCCTTCTCGGCGCATATTTTTAAATGCTCTAATTTCCTGTTTTCTATCATTCAACCACCGTCCCTATAAAATCCCTATCTTCCATCACATTCTTCAACCTCTCGGGATAAGCTCCATTGATAATATATACCCTGCTATATTCTGCTATCTTTTTCACAATTTCAATTTTGTAATTCATACCACCCGTAACATCTTTCACTTTTACCTTTGTGTCTGGATTATAATCTCTTGATAACTTTCTTATCAATTTTGCACCATCTTCTTCGGGATCTCTATCATATACTCCATCAACATCCGTCAGGAATATCACCTTTTCAGGCTTGAATTCTCGCGATAATTCGTACATAAGATAGTCTCCAGAGCATATATTCACTCCCTTGGTCCTGTCAAATGCAACATCTCCATAACTCAGTGGGACAAATCCATATTTAAGGAGATTTTTGAATATTTCAAAATTCAATCTTTTTCCAAGAATGAGATAAGAATGTGGGGGAAGTGATACTGCTGGAATTTCTTCCTTTATCAAGATTTTCAATATTTTCATATTTAAATCCATCATATCCAGTCCGATTTTGGCAAAACCTATTCTCTTCCAATCTTCAAATCCTTCTGTTATTTTATAATCATGAGCGAGAATATGGCCAAAAGAGCCACCACCATGAACCACTATCAAGTTTTCCTTTGGAAGGATACCCGCAATTTTTTTAACAACATCTGCTCTAAATCTCCTATATCTCCTCTTGTTTGATATAATGCTTCCACCGAGTTTTATGATCAGCATTGAGAAGAAAAAGGGAAAATTGGTTAAATAGTTTTCCCTCTTTTATTGCCCCTTGAAACAAAACGATTTTCCGATATAAAAAATCTCAGATTTTCCTCCAAATCCTCTCTCACACCAATTCTTTTACTTGCTGATATCTCAAACTCATTCCATGGGGAATTTGCAATAAAAATTTCATTATTCAATTTCATCTCATTGAAAAATTGATTGACTTCAAATGCCCTTGTCCATTTTCCGGGACCATTGCACAGTTCCCAAATCTTCTTATCCCTCCTTTTCTTCATGAGATGTATACCAATAAGAGGCTCCACAGCCCTTATCAGAATTGCCTGTGCTTCTTCTTTGTCGGTTGTTATGTTGAACATCCAGTTAGCATGAACCATGTAGATGAATATATGCCCACCTGTAAGCCACATTCCCCTGTTATAATTTTTTCTTCCTCTGTATGCACGGGATGCAGGGTCATTATCTCCATAATATGCTTCAGTCTCTACAATTTTTCCAGCCATTAATTTATTTCCTATTTTTCTCACCAGAATTTTTCCTAACAGAGCAGTTGCAACATCCTTTGCATCCCTCTGAAAAAAATCATCTTTTACCTTTTCAAATTTGAATTTTGGATGGAGTTTGTCTTCAAAATTTATTATGTGTGACACAGGGTATCCAAGAGAGGTGAGATAATCAGATATGTATCTCCTGTGGCACCTGAACCAGAGTTTCTCGGAGCACATGATTCCTATTCTATTATTTTTTTCAATCTCTATCAATTTTTTTATTCCCTCTTTGAATTCATCGCTCTTCATATAATTTTCATATCCTTCTTCTCTGTATCCTCCTAATTCATCTCCCATCCACAGGTATTTATTTCCAAATTTTCTCTCAAAACTATTCTTGGTTAACCATTCAAGCTTACTCGTTGGGAATCTCCGAACATCAACAATAATATCTATGCCATAATAATTTAGGATATTCTCAATATCTTCTAATCTTAAATTTGAGTGTCCAAATGTGTAAAACATATCAGGTAGACCAGAACACCTTCGCAAGTTCAACTATTACCGCAAAGCCTATGGCCATGTAAATAACCAACTTCGGGTCAATTTTTGGACCCTTTGTTTTTTCCTCTTCAAAATAACGAATTAATCCCGCAGCAGATTGAAATCCAGTTCCCTTATCCTTCTTTGCCATAATTAAGTATATGTGAAAACAAATTTAAACTTTTCTCTCAGTCATGGAGGTCTGAGATAAACAAAGGTGAGATAGGTGTAGAGCCCATCAACTAACATATAGCGATTCTCCACATAGAACCACTGGAGATTTGATGTAATGTATGGATACTCATTGCTGTATTTTTTAAGCATCTCTGTGGTGACATTTCCCTCTGGGAGCAGGGAAGGGTCAAATGTATATATCTTTGTATGTATGTGGGATGCATACCCATAATTTTTCATTCTGATTATCACCACCGAACCTCCTATTTGAAGACTGTAAAATTCTCCACCAATTTTAGGTGGAAGATTAACGGAGCCTGTATGATTATAGGAGAATAAAACTTTCATAACCATGTTTTGAGATGAAATCTCATCTATCCTTGATGCCACAAGATTTGCAATCTCAGATGCCTGAGTGTCGTAGGCAGATGCGTTGAAAAATACAAAATACAAAATTGCAAGGGCAACAAGTGATAATGAGAGAATGGAAACTGTAATTTTTGAAAGGAAAAACTGAATCATCAGGTCCTCACCTCTATGTTTATATAGAAATCATCAAGTTTTCCATTATTGTCAATATCAAAATTCGCAAGGCATTTTGTAATTATAAAATCGTATGTTCCAGAGCCTATTGTCAGTGTTTTATTATCCCAGGTCATTCTCACTCCAAGGTTTCCATAATTCACGATAGTATATCTTTCTATCCCATTCCTCAATTTATATTTTATGAGATATGCTTCCGATGAATTGAGCGGTCCTCCAATCTTTATAAATTCTGTGCCCAAAGGAAATGTTACACGAGTTACTATGGATGTATTATACCCTTGCGAGAATACCATCCTTATCTGATTTTTCAGATAATTCACACTGGATATCAACTGCTGTTCTGTTGAAACTGAGGAATAATAGGATACGATCCCAAGCACAAGAGGTACAGTAATAACAAGTATTGCAACAACAATTAATAGCCGAAGAGGCATTGTAACTACTCCTTCCTCTCTTTTCATCCATGATTATATGCTCATTTTGGTATATAAAATTTGTGTTTTCACGGGCGTCTTGAATTCATTGAAAAACATGAAAAAGAATGAATAAAAAAGGAGTGGAGATTAAATATAAAGGTCATAGGCTAAGACTTTAAA
>CAZVSZ010000034.1:0-2954 GCA_964630095.1 uncultured Thermoplasmata archaeon
GAGATTTGCAAAAAGTTTATTTAGTATGAAGCAGTATTTACTCTGATGAGTGAGATAATCCGTCTTCCGTTTATTGGAAAGGAGAGAAGTCGGATATTAATTGAAAAGGGTTATGATTTAGAGAGAATAAAGAACACCTCCATTAAGGAACTATCTGGTATTTTAAAGGTGGATAAGTATATTGCATACTTGATAAGAAAAGCTGCACAGGAAGCAGATGTGAATAATGTTCCCGATGAATTAATAGCAAAGGAAACAATATGCTCCAAATGTGGAAATATTATAAGTGAATTGGAATATGAGTGTGGAAATTGTCATAATCAAATCAAGAACTTATCTTTGGAAGATTATGAAAAATTGATAAAAAATTATGTGGATTTATTCATCTCAATATCTAAAGACAGAAATAATATTGATTTGTGGGAAAAATTGAGAGAGACATACGAGAAATTGGGAAACATGGAAGAATCTTTAGATGTGTCTCTAAAAATTGATATTCTAAAAGAGAAAAGTTGGGGTGGGGAAGAAACAGTGGAAGTTGAAGAAAAAGGGGAAAAATTGAGAAAATATCCAATAATTGGAAAAGGAGAGAAAAAGTTTAAAAATGGAATAGTAAATGGTTTTGGAACAAAAATAGAGTTTAAAAGAAAAGAGACACCGAGGATTAAAATATTTGTAATTGCGTTGATATTTGGGATTGTAATAGGCTCATTTATCAGTGTATTTGCCATTAACCCTCCATTTAAGATAGATGGGAGGATGTCTGAATGGGCAAATATTCCCTCCTATCATACATTTGATTCCAAAATAAGAATTTTTAAAATGGGAGAATATGGTGATTACCTGTTTTTTTATATCGGTGGGGATTTGGATTTGAACTATGGATTAAATATATTTATTGATGATGACAGAAATCCAGAAACTGGATACAAGATGGGACATATTGGCTCCGAGTACAGGATAGAGGTATACTCCACAAATAAAATACAGGCTGTTCTTTATGCATTTTCCTCATCTACAAATCGGGTTGACTGGAGTGGCTGGAAAAGGCTCTGTAATCTTGGTGTGGCTGGTGGAACTCATGGCATAGAACTTCAGATTAGAAAAAGCATTTTTGAAGAAAACAGTGTAATTGAAATTTTTAATGCGGGGCACCATACACAGCCAATGGGACTTTACAAGCCAATAATAACCACGGAAATATCATTGGGAGGAGGAGATGTAACGGCAACATCAAAAATTGGGGAAGTATATATAAATAACACTTACAGGAAAGAGATAAGTATAACAGGGATGAAGATAATAAATCTTGGAAACGCGAGCGATGTAGCCTTGGCAATATACAAGGATGGTGAAATTCTTGCAAGTGATTATATGGGGCGTTATTTCAATTTTTCAAATGTCGTACGGGTAAAAAATTCTGTCAGTTTTGACCTGTACTATTATGAGGGAGGAGAAGATGGAGAAACAATAAGACCAATGGTTGGGGAGGTAATTGATGAAGATTCGGTATCATGGACAAAGGGAGATGGCTATTATATTGGAATGACTCCTCAAACGCCCTTGATTGATGGTATATTTGCAGATTGGGGTAATTTGAGAGATAAGGATATCAGTGGAGACGCTCCGCAGGATATTGATATATCTCATTTTGGCTCATATTTCAACTCTTCCTCTTCCTATTTTTATGCACAGACAGTGGGAGAGTCAATGCTTGGAAATGTGATTACTGTTTATGGCAGCAATGACAGTGATAGAGATAGTATTCCAGATACCATAGACCCATTTCCACATGATTTCAACAATGATGGGATAGATGATAAGGATAGTTATGTAATTGTCAATGGAGAAAAACTGCCTGATGTGGATAAGGATGGTGTTGCTGATTATCCCTATGGCAATGATTACTATCTGAATACAACAATACCAAACAGCACAGCATTCCCTGAAAAATACAGGGGAAAATTTGTATCAATCTATATTGGACCTTCCAAGGGAGAGAAGGAGATAATACCCCTTGATTATCTGGAAATATACATCGGAGGAATGAATGGGGATGGATTTGCCATAGCAGGTATTAAAGCAAAATATCTATTCAGAATTTACGGAATGAACGGGGAGATAATGGGATATGAATTCAAGGAGTATAGAAATGGAAGATTTGCTAATTCCTCAATATCATTCAATCCCTCAAAGGATTTTGCAGGCGGATGGAACAGAATTGAGATGAAAATACCATTTGTTCCCAATGAGAAAAATGTGGTTTTTAGAATGGTGAATTTCAATGGTAAAATAGAAGATATCGCCCATAAACCCTTCATGAAAACAAGGGGATTGCCGAGAATGAACGATATTATGAATCACAGCAGAGAGACGCATGATGCCCTTGGAGGATTTGTTATAAGCAATCCTGATGGAGATATTCTTGCGGGCAGGTTTGCTGAAGAATTGAAGAATAAGTACTATGGTAATGTGAATCTTGTAGAACTAAAAAACTGGATTTCCTCTCTTAATCTCAGTGAGGGAGATGAGAGAAATCATGTATTCACAGGGAAAGATTTCAAAGATGGAAATATCTCTCATTTCAAGGAGGAAGATTACTTCCACAAGAGAATGATGGAAATAGTGTCCCATGGAAGGAGACCAGTATACAGAGTTGAACTTCTGAATGAGAGCATATTCCGAGAGGAATGGGAAAATATGACAAATGAAACAAGAAATTGGGAAATTTTGCACTGGACTCATGATCTGGAAGAGATAAGAAAAGAAAAAAATTACAGCAATCCATATAAAACCAACTGGTATGATGAAAAGGAGATAAGAACCCTTGAATGGATAGTTTATAAATTATTCCAAGATATCAATAACTGGACATTGGGGTATGATATTGGGAAGGGAATAAAGAGTATAGATGATGCAAGGATTGGACCATTCTTCGCTCTTTATCCAACAAA
>CAZVSZ010000034.1:3054-12254 GCA_964630095.1 uncultured Thermoplasmata archaeon
TTACCTATTACTCAGGGCAGAATTACTGGGGTTATGGCTCTTATACAGGCAGTTACTACGAGTTCTATGTTTCCTCTGGCTCATCAATATCTGTTCATTTGGTTCCATCAAATTACAACTACGACCTTTATCTTTATGACCCAAGTTGGACTCAGAAAGCCAATTCCACAAACAGTAGCACATCAGAGGATGATATAACATTCACAGCAGATTCTTCCGGTTACTGGAAGATAATGATTTATGCCACCGACGGATACGCAGACTGGTTCAAGTTCTGGTTTACTTCTGGAGTAGATGATAAAGATTACATAGATGCGACCATGGTCACGGGTACAAGTAATGCAGGGTATCTCATACAGTCATATAACGGTGCTACATACTATGACTCCAGTGATGACTGGAAATTCTACATTGATTCATCGTGGCTCTCGTCTCAGGCAGTAATTTATTTCTATATGAAACCGAATTCAAATGCCAATTTTGATTTATATCTATATGATCCCTCGGGAACACAGAAAGCCAGTTCAACAAATACAGGATTGGGGCAGGCAGATTATGTGCTTTATCAATTCCAAACATCGGATTCATCGGGATACTGGTATGCAAGAGTTACTTCCGTATCCTCCTCAGACTATGGAAATTATACCTTATTTGTATGGTGTGGCTACAAAGTGGTGTTCCAAGCCGTTACAGATAACTCAGGAACGCATACTCCAATGCATTCCGATAATGGTGTTCCGGTATCCTATGTAGAATTAGGAAATACCTATTATGTTTATCCAAACGATGATTACTACTGGACAGTGTATGTTGATAGAGATTCTTCATATTCATACGCATCAGAATCAAATTTATCAAACGACGCTGGAGGCCATAGGTGGATTTCGCAGAATCCTCCAAGTGGAACAATAACATCATCAACAAACATAACTGGCCATTACTATGAACAATTCAATCTGACGATAAACACAGCCCATGATACAGGGAATTCCTCAGGAGAATTGTATGGCAAATCTCAATCATACAGCAATCCCGGCTCTGGGTGGTATGACTCAGGATGTACGGTAACAATTCAGGTTGACTCGCCAGTAACAGAAGGAGGAACAACCTACTACTTTGTATCCTGGACCGGGAGTGGAATTGGAAACTATACAGGCACAGATAATCCTGCATCATTCACAATACAGGATGTTACCACTGAAACTGCAAACTGGGAGGTCCCTGAGTTTCAAACATCAGTTATGATATTCTTGGCAATATTCGGTATTTTTTGTATTATAAGAAAAAGAGAAAAATGAAAATTTAATATTTACGAATGCAATTACCTCTTCGGTGATAAAAATGATTGAAAATACACCGAAATTATTCATACCTGGACCCACGGAGGTGGATGAAAGGGTAAGATTGATGATGGCTCAGAGGGTTATAGGTCATAGAACGAGTGAAATGACTGATTTGTACGGTGGAATCGTAGAGAAGTTACAGAAATTTTTCAACACAAAGCATTATGTCATGGTATTTACCTCAAGTGGTTCAGGTGTGATGGAGGGGACCATAAGAAATCTTGTAGAGAAAAGAGTATTGCATGGTGCATGTGGGGCATTCAGTAAGAGATGGTATGAGATGAGTTTAACCAATGATAAGGAAGCGGATATGGTATGGGCAGACTGGGGAAAAGCAGTGAAACCTGAGATGATTCTGGAAGCCATGGAAAAGAAAAAATATGAACTCCTTGCTCAGATTCATAATGAAACTTCCACAGGAGTAAGAAATCCCACAGATGATATTGCAAAGATATCCCATGAGAATGATACTCTTATCGCCATAGATACTGTTTCCTCACTTGGAGGGGATATGATAAATGTAAACAATTATGATGTTGTCATTGCCTCTTCTCAGAAGGCTCTTGCCCTGCCTCCGGGACTGGCGGTGGCTTTTGTGAGTGAGGATGCTATGGAGAGAAGCAAAAATATGAAAAACAAGGGATACTATTTTGATTTTGTTCGCATGTTGAAGAGATACGAGAAGAGCAAACAGCATCCAACAACTCCAGCAGTCCCCCTTCTTTACGCTATGGATGCCCAACTTGATTTGATGCTCAGGGAAGGGTACCAGAACAGATATGAGAGACATCTCAAGATGAGGAACATGGTGCATAACTGGGTTAAGAAGAGAGGATTTGAATTATTTGCCGAGAAGGGATATGAGAGTGTGACCGTAACAACAATAAGAAATAATTACGGTATATCAATAAAGGATCTGGCGGATGAACTGGTTAAGAGAGGATTAAGGATATCCAATGGATATGGCGAGTTGAAGGAAAAGACATTCAGAATTGCCCACATGGGGCAGATTACTCCCACAGATATAAGGGGATTGCTTGATGAGATTGATAGCATTCTTGAAAATAAGGGGGTGTATTAAATGAAAGTTGGAATTTGTGATGCCATAGCGGGAGAAGGTGTGGAAATTCTGAAGCAGAAAGGTCTGGAGGTGGTTGATTTAAGCGAGTTGCCCAAGGAAGAACTCATAAACCATGTGGAAGATTTAGATGCGTTAATAGTCAGGAGTGCAACAAAAGTTCGCAGGGAGATGATTGATAGAGCAAAGAATCTCAAAGTTATTGGAAGAGCTGGTGTCGGTCTTGATAATATAGATGTTGAATATGCCAAAAACAAGGGAATAAAGGTCATAAACACCCCGAGGGCTACGAGCATAAGCGTGGCAGAATTGACCATCGGGCATATTTTATCGGTAATGAGAAAAATTGCCTACGGTGATAGGGAAACTCGCAAAGGCAACTGGCCTAAGAGCAGGTGCAAGGGCATAGAAATGTATGGTAAAACTCTGGGGATAGTAGGTATGGGGAGAATTGGCAAAGAGGTTGCAAAGAGAGCGAGGGCATTTGGTATGAATATAGTGTATTACGATGTGAGACCTCTTCAGGAGGAGGATGAGAAAAAACTGGGTGTAAGATATCTTCCCCTTGAGGAGCTGATAAAAGAGGCTGATGTAATAACAATACATGTCCCACTTCTTCCGGAAACAAGGCATTTAATCAACAGAGAGAGAATAGAAAAGATGAAGGACGGGGCAATAGTAATAAACGCTGCCCGTGGTGGAATAGTTGATGAGGAAGCGTTGTATGAAGCATTGAAATCCGGGAAATTGTATGGAGCAGCCCTTGATGTCTATGAAAATGAACCGCTTAAAGAGAGCAAACTATTTGAACTGGACAATATCGTGATGAGCCCACACATTGGTGCCCAGACAAAGGAAGGGCAGAAAAGGGCAGGGATAGAAATAGGAGAAAAGGTTGCAAAGGAGCTGCTGGGCTAAAACTCACATTTTTCTCAATTTCTTTTGCAAGCAAAAACGCTTTTTCTATAAAATGGATATTTCTGGTTTTTTATTCTTCAAACTCATCTCTTTTAACTAGTGATATTATGAAGGCAATTACCCCTAAAAATATTCCGAATAGAGACATAATATTCATTATAAATGTAAATATCATCAGCGTAAAATTCTTCTTTTTAAGGGAATAATAGGAAGAGATAATATTTAAAAATAGTGCAATTATAACAAAGATTCCACAAAATGTATAGAAAATGGTATTAAAAGAATTTTTAGAGGTTATAATATCTCCAATAAAAACAGCGATTACTAAAGTCAAAAATAATGTATTAAGGATATACACAATTGCAAGGTAGAGATTCCATCTGTTTTTTTTCTTGATGGCAAGATCTCTTGACTTATAAACTTCATTTCCCTGCCCAAATCCCAGCGGCTCATTATAATCCCCTAAGTATGCACCACATTTTTTACAGTATATAGCATCGTCAGGGTTTCTCGCCCCGCATCTTGGACATCTTTTCATTGATGCGATAAATATCTGTAAGTATAAAAAAGCATCTTAGCAATATAAAGAAAGGTTTTATAATCCTGAACGAAATCACGGAGCGGTGATTGAAAATGGTGGAAATAAAGCCGTTCAGAGCATTGCATTACAGCGAGGAAAAAACTGGCCGAGATCTAAGTGATTTGATAACGCAACCATACGATAAGATTGATTCTGAAATGCAGGAGAAGTATTACAGAAAAAATGAGTATAATTTTGTAAAATTGATTCTTCCAAAAGAGCAGAATAGATATGAAATTGCCGCTCAGCGACTTAAAGATTGGAAAGAGAGAGAGATAATCACGAGGGATGAAAATCCGGCAATTTATATTTACACACAAGAGTTTGAGGTGAGAGGTAAAAAATATCGTAGGAAGGGGTTTATAGCGGCAATGCGTCTTCATCCGTTTAGCGAGAAAGTTGTATTGCCTCACGAAAAGACGCATAAAGGGCCAAAAGAAGATCGTCTCAGAATGCTTCATGCCACAAAAACAAATTTAGAGGCGGGTTTTGTTCTTTATCGTGATGATGGAAGAGTTCGGGATATAATAAATGAAAAACTCAAAGAGAAGGAGGATTTTTATGCCAGAGATGAGATGGGAACCGTAACGAGGTTATACAGATTGGAGGATGAGGAGAAAATAAAGACAATTCAGGAAGTTTTGAGGGATGAGCAGGTTGTGATTGCTGATGGTCATCACAGGTATGAGACAGCCGTATTTTTCCGCGATGAGATGAGAAACAAAATAAAAAATTGGAAAGAGAATAATGCGTTCAATTACCGCATGACATACATGGTGAGCCTTGATGATGAGGGTTTGATTGTTTTGCCAACCCATAGATTACTGACAAAGGTTAAAATTGATGATGAGCACTGGGATAAAATAAAGAAATATTTCACTGTGAAGGAGATAGATATTGATGAAGCAGAGAAATTTTTAGAGGAAAATAGAGATAACAATGCGTTTGTGATTTATCAGGATGGCAAAGCGTATGGAATCGTGAGAAATGGGGATGTGTCTGAATTTATGAATTCCCAGTGGAGCGAGGAGTATAGGAGTTTGGATTCTGTTGTTCTCCGTGAAGTTATTTTCAAAATTTTGAGTGTGGAGAATCCAAGGATAGACGAGGACATATACTATGAGAGATGGATTGAAGATGCCGTGGAAAAAGTTAGTCGGGGGATTGCAAAGGTTGCATTTATTCTCAATCCAACACCTCCTAAAAAAGTTTTAGAGGTAGCGAGGCATCTTGAAAGAATGCCCCAGAAAACTACTGATTTCTATCCTAAAGTTATTTCTGGATTTACAATGATGCCAGTGGACGAGAATGAGTTTCTTTAAACGCAAAACTAAAATAGAGGATTCTAATTATGCGATGTAGCCCCGTGGTGTAGTGAGCAACGATAGTTGCGAGCTCACCTCGGGCTTGAAAAAGCCCCGTGGTGTAGCGGTCAAGCATCGGGGACTCTGGTGGAGCCCCTTTCTTGGAAAGAAAGCGGCTTTATCCGTAAAGAAGGGCTTCAGAGAGATCCCTGGACGGCAGTTCGAATCTGCCCGGGGCTGCTAAAAATAAAAAAGAAAAAATTTAAATATTCTCTTCACTGAAAATATCCTCATCCTCTCCTTTTAAAATTGCTTCAACTTCCTCCTCAATTTCTTTCTCTTTACTGTATTCTACTCTCTTTTTATGAGGCACCATATACCTTTACCTCCTGCCATGAATATATGGCTTTCAGGAATATAAATTTTATGCCATGATAACTACCCACAAACCACCTCATTTATTCCGTAGTTTAGCCCATGCATTTCTTATCTCTCCATCTTTTTATATTAAACTCTTGCTCCTTTCATTTTCAGTAATTATGATAATAGTGATATTCGTTGCCCTTACATTCACTCCTCCAAATGTCATGGCCTCTATGATGAATAATCTATGTATCAGTGGATATAGAGCCATAACTGGAGCATTTTTATCCCTGATTTTCTCCGTGTATACCCCTTCTTAAATCCCCTTTTTATTGTATTTTTCCCTTCTCAATATTTTCAATCAAATACCATAACCTCATCCATCAAATCAGCATGTGAGAGTATCATACGACGGCAACAGTATCTCTTAACTCCTAACTCATCAAATATTTTCTCAATATCTTCAGGAGTTGGCTCCCTATTCTCATTCTCCCTTATGAACTTTATCCTATTCATGAAATTTACATAGTCAGATGCTATAACTCTCCCGCATGAAAAACATCTTACAGGTATTATCATATTCATCACCTATATGACTTCTGCCTCCTCTTTCTTGCTCCCCTTCCCAAGGGCAATTTAGGAAGTTTGCGACGCACATCATTAACTAACAGTGTTCTATCATATTCCTTGAATATCCTTTCAATTTCCTCGTCCTTGAAATAATTGTATAAAGCACGGGCAATTGCAGTTCTTGATGCTTCTGCCTGTCCAATAACTCCTCCCCCTCTAACTTTTACTTCAATATCTACCTTCTTTACCTTATTGCCCACCAATGCTATTGGCTCCGTTATTGTTAACCTTGCAACCTCTGGCTGCCAGATTTCAACGGGCACATGATTTATTCTAAACCTCCCTTTTCCATCATGAACAATCGCACGGGCAATTGCAGTTTTTCTTTTTCCACTACCTATTGCAACCTTCATAATCTCACCTCAATTTTGCTCCAAGATGTCTTGATAATTCTCCCAGTGTGATAAAACCCTGAAGTTTATTATTTTTTGCATCTTCAATTTTCTCAAATTCCTCATTTTCGTATTCCCTAGGAATTCCCATATACACCTTTAATCTTCTGTATGCTTCTTTTCCCCTTGCTCTTTTCATCGGAAGCATTCCCCTCACAGTCCTTCTCAATATTCTATCTGGCATTCTTGGATAGTATGGTCCCTTTCTAACACTTCCTATTTTTCTCCTCTCTAAATAATCCTCAATAATAGTTTTTTTATTTCCAATAATTACAGATTTTTCAGCATTCACAATCACAATTTCATCTCCGTTTAGCAATCTCTTTGCTACATGACTTGCGAGACGACCAAGAATCATGTTATCTGCATCAATCATCATCTTACTCACCCCATAATCCTGATATTTGAACCTTTAGGATTCCTCTTCATGGCATCTTCAATATAAATTACCTCTCCTCCAGCACTCTCTATCTTCTCCCTTGCCTTTTTGGAGAATCTCAATGCTGCTACCTTCACTTTCTTCTTCAATATTCCTGCACCAAGGACCTTTCCGGGAACTATTATGAACTCATTATCATTTGCAAATCTCTCAATCTTGCTAACATTCACCTCTGCGTAAA
This sequence comes from uncultured Thermoplasmata archaeon, assembly GCA_964630095.1. Lineage (GTDB taxonomy): Archaea > Thermoplasmatota > Thermoplasmata > Thermoplasmatales > Aciduliprofundaceae > CAZVSZ01. The sequence goes on from CAZVSZ010000034.1 coordinate 10,283, forward strand.
GACTATTTGGCTTCTCTAACCTCTCTGCCATATCCTTCCAAATAGGTGCATTTTTCTCCTTCGCCTGAATTTTCAATTTTTTCATGAGCGAGACTATTTCTAAATTTTCCTTCTTCATTTTCTATCACCATGAGTGCAGACTCCCATGAGAATTCCCTTTATAAATGTTTTCATATACCCCCCTGTGAAAACATTCTATGTTATATCTCTTATAATCGTTTCAATTATATGGGGCGCAACATTTCCTCTTGTAAAACTGTCCATATCTTACATCACTCCCCTCGGATTTATTGCTTTGAGATTCATAATAGGAACTCTAATACTCCTCCTTTTCTATTTCAGAAATGTGAAGAGAAATATGGATGCTTTAAAACCATCTTTAATTGCAGGAGTTTTTCTATTTTTTGGATATTTCTTTCAAACCATGGGATTGAAATATACCACATCCTCCCATTCTGGATTCATAACCGGACTCTATGTTGTTTTCACTCCCCTTTTCTCATACTTCATCGTGAGGGAGAAAATTACATGGAGAATCATAACATCTGTTATTCTCTCCACAATTGGGCTCTTTTTCCTATCGGGAATCAGCGGGTTCAATATCGGAGATATCTTAACTCTCTTTTGCGCCATCTCCTATGCAATTCAGGTGGTTTTAATAGGAAAATACGCTAGGAGATATGATTCATCTACCATAGCAATCTTTCAGCTGCTTCTGGTATCAATTCTTTCCACTGCAGGCTGGGGAACTGAAAGATTCTATATGAAATACAGTAATCTCCTTCTCTTCGGTGTATTATTCACTGGAATATTTGCAACTGCCTTAGGGCTTCTAATTCAGGCTCATGCTCAAAAATATGTATCTCCATCAAAGGCGGCAATTATCTTTGTCACAGAGCCTGTATTTGCTGGAATTTTCTCATATATATTCCTCAATGAAACCCTTGGATTTATGGGTATAACTGGTGCAATTCTTATTCTCTTTGCAATGCTTTTGGTATCATTTGAGAAGAGAGTTTAAATTTTCCTCTTTAATTCATTGTATATTTCCTCAAGTACAATTGTTGCTTTTTCCCTGAACACATAATCTGCAAATTCGCTCACGGGAGTTTTTTTCGGGTTGATTTCAACTATCTTTGCATCATGGCTCCACGCGAGTCTTGGCAGGTATGCGGCAGGATAAACGAGCGATGATGTGCCTATAACTAACATGATATCACAATTTGCCGAGAGTTCATATGCTTTATCAATTCCGTATACTGGCTCGTTGAACCATACAACATCCGGTCGAAGAAGCCCGCCACATCTCTTGCATTTAGGTGGAATAGAAGAAAGGGGGACTTCATAGTTGTAATATCTTATTCCACACTGAGTGCATTTAACCCTCCAGATATTTCCATGCAATTCTATCACATTATTGCTCCCCGCTTTTAAATGAAGACCATCAATATTCTGAGTAATAACCCAAAAATCATAAAATTTCTCAAGTTTCGCAAGAATTATATGCCCCTTATTTGGTTTTGCCCTCGCAATGTTTTTTCTGCGTTCCTCGTAGAATCTCCACACCAAACGGGAATCGTTATCAAATGCCTCTGGCGTAGCAACATCCTCAACCCTGTAACCTTCCCAGAGCCCATTCTTTCCGCGAAATGTTGGTATTCCACTCTCCGCTGATATCCCTGCTCCAGTCAACGCAACCACTTTCTTGGCTTTTAGCATGTCTTCTATCAAATCCCGGGGAAGCATGAGGGAAAATAGTAATGTAGATTTTTAAATTTTCTAGGGTAACTTGAAACCCTAAAAAGATATAAAAAGGGGAAAATAATAAGGGTTATTATGGTGAGGAAATTCAAGTTAAAAATGATAATAAAAATAGGGAGAAGAGCATTGAAGAGGAGAAGGATACCACTATACTGGAGCAAGTATTCAAGTAGGAACCACCAGCGAGTTCCTTTAGCCCCTTTCTTAGGAA
>CAZVSZ010000035.1:0-11907 GCA_964630095.1 uncultured Thermoplasmata archaeon
GTTAAGTCGTAACAAGGTATCCGTAGGGGAACCTGCGGATGGATCACCTCCTAAGTTTGCGGCAGGTTGCAGGCACATAATCTATCGGGTATCAAAACTTTAAAAAATTATTTATTTGTGTTTAACTATATCCCTCTAATGAATAGGAAATTTGTTCATAGATTATATCGGGATTTTACAATACTCGTTCAAATAAGTGTCTTCATAATTATATTTCTTGCGATATACCCCGTAGCAGTAAAAGATGTTTGTGTGGAGAGTATTGGCAATGCCACATGGTCTTTTGATGGAGAGAATGTCATTATTGAGGTCCCTGTAAAAATAAAAAATGGAGGATACTATGATATCAATGGGATAAAAATAGCATTTGGTGTGAAAAACAGTACAAGCGTGTTCATAGATTCCAATGAGGGACTTGGAAATATAAAGGGTGGAGAAGTTAGAATATTAAAGGTTCATATTCCAATAAACTTGAGAAGAATATATAATCTTGAGAGTCCAAGCCTCTATCATTTTTACAACTATGACACCTTTCATGTGAATTTCTCCCTCTCTTTGAAATATCTCTGGGATATGGTTCTTTTTAAATCAAATTATAAAGCGAATGAAGTATGGGAGCCAATACTGAAAGAATTGAAAACCTATCATCCAAATATGTTATTTGAAAATAATTCAAAAATAAAAATTATCTTACCATATAAAATTTCCACAGCCCACTATCTTTATGGGAATGCAAAATTTGATGGTAATGTTTATGGAGAAGAAAAAATAGGAGAATTTAACACAGGTTTCCCATTGGGTAAGGAATATAAGGGTAATCTATATTTGCTTTTTAACATATCTGCAGGAAAGACTCTGATAATAAAATCTCAGAATTTGCATCTTATGGGGAATATATCTTTTATGGGGTTTAATATTCCCCTTGCGAAAGAGTACTGGTGGGGCGCACCCCTTAATAATCTTAAGGTGGAAGTGCTTGATAATGGAACACTACATTATTCGTTCAGTGATGATGCAGATTTCGGGATGAATCTCCACATTACAAAAACATACTATTACAATGGAACAATAGTGAAAAATGAGAGCGAGACACTAAATGTAAATCCAGGTGAGCATGTAAATAAATATGAGAAAATTGATATTAATCAACCAGTTGATAAGGTTGTTGTCACCATTCATGATGATAACACTGGACTCAATTATCAGGAGGTGATAAATCTATGAAGGCTTGGGAGGCAACAATTTTTTTGATACTCAGGGTTATCGTATTGGTAATAGCACCATTAGTACTCGTATATCTCGTGAATATGAATTATCCGGGATTGATAGGATACAAAACCGAACTTGTTTTTTATATTGTGATATTATTAGCAGTACCTGCTGTGATACTTCATTTCTTCGGAGATATAACACAATCAAATAAAAAAGTGGTATTTGAATCAATATCCCTTACATTACTCTTGATTTACACTTACCTACTTCTTGGCTCTGGAAGTACTCATTTATATTACAAATCTCTGGACATGGAACTCTATTATCCTATCTTGCTTTATATAATCATTGGAAGCATAGCAATAAGATATCCTACAATATTTCTTAGATACTATGCGGAGAAATCAAAAGAGGATATTAATCTCCAATAATCTCTTCTAAATTCAGCACTTTTTTATTTTCTTCTCTCCCCATAAGATGGACCACATGCTTTGAAAATATTGTTTTGAATATGATAGCAAAAGAAATCACTATAAAAATAAAACTTATGGTAATCACGAGAGTAATATTATAGAGTGTTGGAGATATTATTAATTTATGTCCAAATGCTGTTAAAATACTGAAATTATTTATCCCAATAACGAGGATATAACCTCCTAAAATTCCCCCAATCACTGAAGTTAGCACATATTTTAGAATATCCTTGGTGAAAAATTTGAAAATTTGCCCATTACTTGCTCCTATAGCTCTGAGAATCCCTACATTCTCGTTTTTCAATCCTTTAACTGTTGTGGAATAAATACCAAGGAAAATTAAAAGGAGAGTGACACCAAAAAGAGATGCAAAAACAAGATAGAAATTACCCTCAGAAATCTGAAAACCCTTATATATAACCCCTTTACTCTCCGAAAATTTCAATCCCTTGCTGTATTTGAGAACCAAATCTGTGGGGAGCTTTTCAATCACTTCCTTCTCAACATCCAATGTTAATGTTATATTTCCCACTTTTATTATATGTTTTCCCATATCTAAATATGGAAGATTGCAGTAAATGTTTTTTCTTTCATGCGATTCAAGATAAACATTCTCAGTGTAATATATTTCTCCATCAAGGTAAATTGTTAGGTTATAGTATCCTGAGACTGCACCGTTTATCACATCCAATATTATCTTTCCCTGCTGCTTTGTAGTTATCATATTTTCTTCAAGTTGAGCATGGAGAATAACTTCCTGAATACCCACAATGTTAACAGTCACATTCAGCATTCCAATATTTCTATTTACATCTTCAGAGTATATTGTAATATTGTGATATCCCGCAGAGAGGTTGCTATAATTTAGCCATAAAACACTTCCATTAAATTCATTTATTATTGTATTATTCTCCTCCCACCACATCTTGGCAACACCCACATTGTCATAAGAGTAATAAATGGATGATGAATTTAAGGTTATTACTGAGTATTCATCACCAATAATAACAGGAGGTATTTTTTCTCCAGTGTTATTAATCGTTATGTTTACTGTTGTATAATTCACATTTCCATTTGCATCCCATATTCTTGCATGTGCTTTGTAGGTTCCCTCACCTATGAATTCTACATAACTTCGGTGAATAAATTCTGTATCAATTATTGTTTCATTCCCCGTTGAATTAAAATAATGATTGAATATATGAATGCTCATACCAGCAACTCTCAGATTATCTCTTGCATAAATTTTTGTTTCATTTCCTCCCCAGAGAACCCTATTATGTAAGGGTAATTCAGGTGGTGTTGTATCTTTGATTAGATTCCTATATTCTATTGTCCCCACATTGTTATTTAAATCCATTGCATACACTTTCACCTCATTTGATCCACATTTCAGTAAATCTGCTTTAAAGGATATTTGGTCTGAGTAATTCTCCGCAATAGTTTGATTATTTTCTTCCACCCATATTTTTTTAATTCCAACATTATCAAATGAGGGTATTTTTATTGTATCTGTTGAATTGTATATCTTTAAATTTTTCTCTAACAGAAATTCAGGAGGGTTTTTCTCACCGGAGTTATTAATATAGAGATTGAAAACAGTGATATTTTCATTCCCATATATGTCCCATGCCTTCACATCTATGGGATAATTACCCTCCCTCTCAAATATTATTGAATCATTTGTAATGAAAGATGTTGGGAGATAAACAGTGGATGTTGAATTGAAATACATTCCGAATGCATAGACACTAATTTTTCCCATGGCTACATTATCTTCCCCATATATCTTTGTGGTATTACCGCTCCATATTCTATCCTGTGATATATAAACATTCGGCTTCACATTATCTGTGTAATTTTTCATTGCAACAATATTAATCTGGCCGATATTCCCATTAATATCTTTTGCATAAACTTGAAGGTGGTGGAGCCCATCTGAAATATCTGTGGAATTCAAATAAAGCATGAGGGGATTTGTGGTCTGATTGGGTGCATACACATCTTTAATAAGATGTCCATTTTCATATATACCCATCCATTCTACAGCAACATTATCATAAGCCTTGTATAGAGAGTTCCCCGATGTTAAATTAACAATTTTATTTCCTGTTATAACGGGTGGATTTCTCTCAGTACTTCTTCCTTTACTCATTCCGTTGTCTATTGTAATTGTGAAATTTGTTTCATTCTTATTTCCACTAATATCGTATGCAATTACTGTCGCGTTATATTTTCCCTCTTTAGCAAAGGTGATATTTCCATTACCTTTGAATGAAGTATAAATTATCACAGATAATGGAGTTTTATTCCCTGTTGAATTAAAATATTTTTGATAATTCCAATTAACATATACGCTAATATTCGCAACTGCAAAGTTGTCCTCCACTGAAATTATCGTTTTATTCCCACCCCACATTGTTATATTATTCGCATGAATGACTGGCTTTATAATATCCTGAAATATTATCACATTGTAAGATACAGATACATTTTTCTTTCTATTCCAGATATCAAAGAAAATCAATTTTAGATTCATTTTTGTTTTATTCACATTTATCTTAAAATTGTATGTGTAATTTGATATAGAGGGGTCAAAACTCTGATTTATCAAATAATCATATCTCCTGCTATTTAAGTAGAATGTTAAATTTTTTATTGGAATGGAATCATATAATTTAAATGTAAGATTCTCACCATACACAACATCTGAGCCATTTGGGGCTGGAAGTATTAAAGAAGGAGGGATTTTTTCTAAGATGTGAATTTTGTAATTTTCAAATGCCATATAATTTTCCCAGATAATATTAACACTTAAAGTATGGTTTTCCTTGAATCTTTCTGGAATATTAACCACATTTCCCTCCCGAATCGTGCTGTTATCAATACTGAAATATACTTTCCCAACACTGGAGATTTTGATATTCATTGAATTATTTAGAAATATAACTCCATTAATAGGTTTTGGTGTTATATTGGCAATCTCAGTGATATTTATTTTCTTATAGGCAGATATATTTATTTTTCTTCTCTGAAAATCCTCTTTCAGTAGCTGAATTGTATAATTTCCAATCTTGGGGTAAATTACACTCACAGTGGTATTGAATCTGTAAATTTTGGAATAATTATCTCCTTTTACAAGGAGAGTTGCATTATCTATACCTGTATGATTGAGAGTGGTGAACTCGTATATTTCGGGCTCATTCACAAATGCGAAGGATGAACCCTTAAAAAATACAGGTTTTAATAATGCTGATATTTTTGTGTAGCAGGTATAATAGAAAACATCATTTTTAGCGATACCTGTTAAATTATATTCTCCGGGATATTTGACATGGAAGGAAAAATTCAAAATTCTCTCATTCTTCACATATACACTTCTTTCAATACCCTCGTTCTGAAATCCCACTGTGAGATTGCAATAGCCTGCTTTTTTGCCCATGTTTTTAATTTTTACTGAAAAATTGAGAGGCTCTCCAACATACAACTGCGATGTGGAATTTATGTCTATCTTGAATTTGGGATAATCGGGACTCATCATTTTCTCAATTTTCCCCACATCATTTGTCTTTACCCTTATTATTGATACAGTTCCTTCCTTTATACCTGCAAGTTTTTCTCCCGTGGGTATTGAGACCAAAATTTCATCATCACTCGGTCCATTGGTCTCATAAACACCAGTTATGTTCACAATAGCAATTGAAGATGAAAAGGAACCAAGAAGTGTGACCTTATCCCCCAAATCAATATTTAATCTCTTTTCTGCATCTATGCCGATCATTGCCCCATCATTTGCATCAGGAATCTTTCCCACCAAAATTTTACCGTTTTCTATGCTTAAAAATTTGTGAAAATTCACACCACGAACTGTAACAGCGTTATTATTCACTACAGTAAATACAAATATTTCTGGGCTTACATCCTCTATATAACTCATATTTTCCAATCCATAGGCAATTCCTATATCCAAATCGCTTCTAATTGGATTTTTATCAGTAGAGGAGGTGAGAACATAAATTCCATTACCTCCCATTATTCCGTTTGGCATGTCATAAATCGAAACAAGCGAGACGAACATTGAGGTGAAGAGTAGAAAGAGAATGAATATTGGCAATGCAGATTTTCCACTTATAATCATCCTCTCACCCCCCTAATACCCTTTATGATATTTATTCTTACAGCCCTTCTTATTGGAGTTATGGATGCAAAGACGCTTCCCACAACTGAAATTATGAAATCTGCAATGAGAACTATATGAGGAACATATATGTTAAAATATGTGAGCATTCCAAACAGGGGGATTATTGATGAGAGAAGATAGGAAAGGATAACTCCAAACGAAAAACCAATTAACATACCCACAAATCCTATATAGAGAGAGCGAAGTAAATAAATTCCCGCTATATTGTATTTCGTGGAGCCTATTGCTTTCATTATTGCTATCTTTTTTGTATTTTCTCTTATTTCTATGCTTAGAAGAGCATTGACAAATAGATAGATAACAACTATTGATATTATGTCCAGCAGGAGAAGGTCAAAACTGATTTCTTCAGCAGTTTTTGAATAAAATTGCGTAAGAGATGTCATACTTCTTGTTTCAAATCCATCAACCTTCAAATTTTTATTTGTAATAATAAAATTTGGCTCCTTACTCATGTTTTTGAATAGAGAATAATTCACTACGCACCAGTAATTTGGAAAGTATTTAAAATTCATGTATCCCTTTATTCTTAGTTCCATTGTTTTATTGTAAAATTCCAGTTTTGCAGTTCCTTTTATATTTTTAAAACTGCTTCCCAATACAACACTGTTCTCATCACACTGATATAAATAACCTAACAGATTGTTTGGATCGTATATTCCTGCTATGTATGTGCTTTCATTATTTATTTTTCCTTTTACAACCCATACATAGGTTCCATTCACGGTGCCAAGGGGAACATGGCTGTTTAAAAGATTATCCTGGGAGGAAATGATGTAGTATTTTGCTTCAAATCTCTTCACAAGTTCCCTGTTACTTGTTTCAAAACTGTAAACTGTTATTAGGGTTGAAGTAATGAACATTATAACTATTCCTATGGTAATTATGGTCAATTTCGCCCTCTTTCCAATGGATATTATATACCGAAGGGGTGCAATCATTGGTTAGTAAAAAATATATACCCTTATTAACTTTATGGCTGTGTGTTTCATATACAAGCGTTGAATATAAATAAATCATACGGAAGGAAAAAAGTCCTTGAAAATACAACATTGAAAGTGGAAAAAGGGAAAATAATAATAATTGAAGGGCCTTCCGGAGTGGGAAAAACTACATTTCTCAACATTCTTTCAGGGATAGACTCTCCAGATAATGGAAAAGTTCTTATTGATAATAAGGATATTTTTGAGATGAATGAAAACAAGCGTGCAAAATTTAGATTGAATAAGATTGGAATAATTTTTCAGGATATTAATCTTATTGAAGATTTGAATGTTATGGAAAATATAGCACTTCCATTGAAATTGGCGAGAAAGAAATGGGAAGAGAAAGTTGATGAACTTGTAAGATATCTAAAAATTGAAGATTTAAAATACTCAATGCCATCCTCATTAAGCGGGGGAGAAATACAGAGATGTGCCATAGCGAGAGCAATAGCAAATGAGCCAGAGATAATAATTGCAGATGAACCCACATCAAATTTAGATGATGAGAATACTGAGAATATAATGAAATTGATTGAAGACATAAATAATAGGATGGGAACAACGGTTATTATCGCCTCCCATGACCCACGAGTGAATTATAAGGATGGAAAAAGATTCCTTCTTGAGGGAGGAAAACTCCATGAGAGATAAGGATATTATCATAGTAATAACCATTGCATTTTTCATAATTTACTTTTATCCATTTCAAATTCTAAAATTCATATCTATTGGAATTATCCTATTTTTTTCTCCTGGTTTTTTTATATTGAAATCCGTTTACAGAGATATGAAAGGTGAGGAACTTATTCTCTTATCTTTCCCACTTTCCATAGCAATTTCAGGAACTATTGCTTTAATTTTCTCCATTTTTTCAATTCTATCTCCAGAACTCATGCTCATCTCCTCCGCGATAATTGTTGTCTCTGGATATTTTATCTCCTCCTCCACGGATTTTAAAATTGGAAAAATTAGAATGCCTGATAAAATAACAACGGTTTTAATCGCCCTTATGCTCACCACCATTGGAGTATGGCTCGCGTATGAATTTAATACCTCGCAGTATAAAGAGGTAGATATTGGAATAAACTCATGGCCAAAAAATGCAACCCTTAACTCCACATTATCCTTTGATGTTTATGTGAAAAATCAGAATTATGGAAATGCAAATTGTCTCATCGTTTTCTCATTAAATAAAAAAATTTTGGATAATAAGAGTCTCTTTCTTAAAAACGGGGAGTATCGTATTATAACATTCAATGCCATGAGTAACCTCACTGGGAAGAATCTTGCATCATTCAATTTATATATCAATGGAAAATTTTATACCAATGTCCATGTTTATTTTGATGTCCATTAGAAGTTATCAAAAAGTTTAATATAAATAGATGATAATATGGATTTGTGAAAACATTAATCTTATGTGTGGATAGGGACGATGACCTGGGGAGAAAAGCAAGGGTAAATGGACCGGTAATAGGAAGAGAGAATAATGTTAATGCTGCCGTATCTCTTGCCCTTGCAGACCCTGAAGATTCAGATGCAAATGCCATATTTGCAGCTGTTTCTCTTTACGATAGATTGAAAAAGGAGGGGAAGGATGTTGAAGTTGCCACTCTCACGGGCAATGAGAATGTTGGAATGAAAAGTGATGAGAACATAGCAAAGCAAATTGATAGAGTTGTGAAGAAAATCAATCCAGATGATATAATATTTGTGAGTGATGGAAGTGAAGATGAGTTCATACTTCCAATAATAACAACAAGAAGACCGATAAAACATATGAGAAGAGTAATAGTAAGGCAATCAAAAAATATTGAAAGCACATATTATATAATTGTAAAAGCATTGAAAGATAAAAAACTTATGAAGAAACTTCTTATGCCCATAGCATTATTATTTTTGGCGTATGCAATTGCATCCATTATAATTATACTTATCAAAATTGGAAATCCAAACTGGAATTTGATAGACCCCGGAACATTTGCTCTGACAATCATATCTCTCACCTTAGGTTTATACTTCTTGGAGAGAGCGTATGGTGTAGGAGAGAAAATTAGAAAAATGGAAAAAGAACTGAGAAGCACAATGGTTGAGGCGAAGGTGACATTTATAGGTAACTTGCTGGCGGGGATAATCCTCCTTGCAGGTATTGACTTTGCATATAATGATTCATTGAGCAGTAGCGATATTATTGTAGAAATTCTTCTATTCCTCCACACATTTATACTCTGGTTCGTATTTGCAGTGGTTGTTAGAGAGGGGGGAAGAACATTTGATATATGGATTCATCGTGGAGAGTATACCAAATCATTCTGGATCGGATTTCTAACAACAATATCCTCCGGGATAATAATATACGCCATACTGGATTACATACTCTTACTCACACAGGCGTTAAGTGTAGCTTCAGTTGTGCCAATACTGATAATGATCCTCAGTGGAATAATAATAGGAATTATTGCGGCATTTTTGCATAGGAGATTGAAAGGAGTGGAGAGCATTGAAGATAAAGGAATGGATGAGAATATATCAAAGGATTGAAAAAGATTTTCATTTCTCATATAAAAAAGAAATAGAAGCAAGAGATTATCTCTCGGATTTAATAGGTAATGAGCATTTGAAAATTGAGGATTTGAAAAAAGAAATCGGAAAAGAGGTATATGTTGCTGGTTTCTCTCCGTATCTTGAGGATGAAATTGAAATTATACCGAAAAATGCGAAAATCATAGCAGCAGACGAGGCAGGAAAAATACTGAAGGAATATGGAATCATTCCGGATATTATTATGACCGATTTAGATGGAGATATTGAAGATTTATTTTCATCGGATATAATTTTCGGAATTCATGCCCATGGAGATAATATTGAAAAATTAAATATTGCAAGAAATATAGGAAGAAAATTTGGAACAACACAGATAGAGCCAGTTTGGAATATTTACAATTTTGGAGGATTCACAGATGGAGATAGATGTGTATTTCTTGCTTATTACTTCAATGCCAAGATTCACATTATAGGATTTGATTTTGAAAAAGTAAGAGATAAAAGGGGGAAGAATATGGAGATAAAGAAAAAAAAGTTAAAATGGGCAAAGAGATTAATTGGATATTTAGAAAAAAGAGGAGCAAATATCGTTTGGGAAAGTTTAAATCATAGATAAATATGTAGTAATGATGAGGATATTAAGCCCTGAATTTGCAACACTTTTAAGCGCAATCTTAGTTATTTATGTCGGGATAGTTGTGGAAAAATATTATGTTTCATGGGACAGTGTTTATACGAATACCCTCAGTTTCATAATTCTTCTTGGCTCAATAGATTTAAATGAGTATGTTTTTCTTCTTCTTCTTACCTACACGATTATTGGGTATATAGCAGTGAAGAAAAGATGGAAAAAAATATTCCCGTTGTTTGGATGCAAGACCTATGGCTCTTTAATTTTGGTTTTAACTTTAGGCTCGCAGGGTTATATTTTTGGTCTTTATTCCATTGAATCCGTCCTCATCTCATGGCTTATTGTGGCTATAATCGTTCATATTATCGGATACGAGTATGTGAAATATGGAAAAAGGAGAAAGAGAAAATGGTGAGAAAAACTCTCAACGAGTATAAATGGCGTAAGGATAGAGATTTCAATAAGATTGAGGTGATTTATATTGATAGATTAACTCATAGGGGATATTCCGTGCTCAGAGGCGAAGACATAGTTGATATGGGGGATAAGTTCATATTCACAAAGAATGGAATGATTCCGTATCACAGGGTATTGAGAATTCTCTATGATGGAAAAATAATATGGGAAAGAATCAATGAGTATCATAGTAAACATAGGAAAAAAGAAGAGAGGTAAAAGTTCCAACCAAATTACCCGATATTATTCTCATCAAATTTGAACTCTCGTAGGGGGTAATTAACTGTAGGACTCCATCTATTGCAAGGGGGATTATTGCAAGAAAATAAAGAGTGAATCCTATTCTCACACGAAAAATTGCAGCAATTAAGAATCCAAATGATAAACCAAGAAATATTCCGGAGCATCTTGAGCAGTATGGCATCTGATTTCCATTTATGAAGAATGAGCGATTTGCATGCTGATGGCACATATAATCCCCGGATATATATACTCCCCTTATAATTGGATTATCTATATGGGAATTGATATAGGAGGAATTATCCATTATGCTGACCTTTCCCTCATTCCCAAGATAAACAGAGGAGGGGGGAAGTAAGAGGGGAGAGAGAAAAAGAAGAAGAACCCAGATAAAGGTAAAGGCGAAGGGAATAAATGAAAGAAGAGAAAATTTTTTGTTTTTCAGTTCAAGGGTTAATGTTTCCAATAACACTTCCTTCGTAATTTTCATCTTTTATCGCCCTTTTTAAATTTTCAATATCCTTACCCACCACATATATTCTTATGTTACTTCTCTCTGCAATTTTCAATGATAGCAAATCAATTGGTAAATTAAGACCTGCATTCATTTTTCTCTCAAAAAGTAATCTCTTTGCCTCCTCGTAACTCATCTCCCTAATAATCTTTGCATCGCTGTGTTTTTTAGGGTCTTTATTGTATATCCCTCCAACAGATGTTATATTTATCATCTTTTTCTCATTCAATTTCTCAGCAAGAAGTAATGAAACTCCATCTGTAGTATGCCCCGGCTCGGTTCCTCCCATAACAACATTCTTGTAAATTTTCCCCGCCACAATACTCTCCTCAATCTCCTGCGAAACTTTTGGATAGGTTTTCTTCGTCAGAAATAAATAAGCATTCAATCTCGTCGCAAGAATTCCAATTCTGTCAAGGGTATATTCATCTATATTCACTTCTTTTCCTGCTGAAATGTAATCTCTTGCAATCATGCCTCCTCCAACAACAAGATATATCTTTTCATCACAGGAATCCATAAATTCCCTGAATTTTTTAATATATCCTATATTAATCTTATTCCCGCATATTACAGAACCACCTAAGGAGATAACAACCATGAAAGATTATCTCAACTACCTATTAAAAAATTATGGATGGGGAGAAAAG
>CAZVSZ010000036.1:0-7852 GCA_964630095.1 uncultured Thermoplasmata archaeon
ACCCTTCAAAGCATATTTGGAAACCCATCCAGCATAACGGGAACAGAAACAAGAAATCTTGCAATATCATTACAGGGAATATCAGATGAGGATTACAAAATTGGAGGGGGAAATTTAAATTTGACAGTTAACGACGATTACAACTTCGGGCATCTTGATTTGAACTTTACACAATATTGGATTACCTATATTACAAATATTTTAAATATAACAGGATTAACAGAGAATGTGGATTATGTGATATCTGGCAATTCTTTGACCGTATATGGCGTGGAGGATGTGACATTGAAAATGGTGTATGTAGAGGTAGAAATACAGAGGTGAGTAATATGGCTAAGGTTACACCTATTAAAAGAATGAATATAGCAATTTTTCAGAATATTGTAAAACCCAATTTGAAGATAAAAATTCCCAAATATATGGCAAAGAAAAGTAGTGATATAACTCCAATACCTCCGCTTGAGAATCCAAATTATGAAGCAGTAGAAATTTATCCTATTTTTCCCCCTTATGTTTATGTAAGAATAATTTATGATAAGGAGGAGTATGAATATCTTTACGAGCTTATAGAGCCACCCCTTAATGATGATGAGCAAAAAAGCATAAAGGAGATAAAGGATATGCTTGACAGAACTCTAAAATATTCCTGGAAAATTATGAGTAATAAAGATAAAGAGCAGTATCTCCAGGAATCTGTAGATAGCTTTCTGAGAAGCAGGGAGATGAAGATTGATAAGATATCAAAGCAGAAAATAATGTATTACATCACGAGGGATTATGTTGGATATCAGAAGATAGATGGGATAATTAGAGATGAATATGTTGAGGATATATCATGTGATGGGGTTGATGTACCTGTGTATGTGTATCATAAAAAATACCAATCAATGAAATCTATGATAAAATTCAAAGACGATAATGAACTTGATTCATTTATCGTATATTTATCTCAGAAATGTGGAAGACAGGTATCAGTAGCAGACCCAATACTTGATGGAACAACATCCGAAGGGCATAGAGTTCAGGCAACCTATGGGAGAGAGGTGACAACGAGAGGAGGCACATTTACTATAAGAAGATTCAAAGAAAGACCATTTACCCCCACAGAACTTGTGATCTATGGAAGTGCTTCTCCCGAAATGATTGCCTATTTCTGGCTCATGGTGGAATTGGGAGAGAGTGCAATCGTGATAGGAGGTCCTGCATGTGGGAAGACTTCCACTCTCAATGCGACAATGATGTTTATTCCTCCAGCGGCTAAGATTGTGAGCATGGAAGATACCAGAGAGATAAATCTTCCTCACCAGAACTGGATTCCTGGGACAACAAGAAGTGGAACAGGTGAGAAGACACTGGCAGGGAAGGCTGCGGGGGAAATAGATATGTATGATTTAGTAAGGTCTGCTTTGAGGCAGAGACCTAATTACATAATTGTAGGAGAAGTAAGAGGAAGAGAAACATATACCATGTTTCAGGCAATGGCTACAGGACACACAACATACTCCACAATGCATGCCGACTCAATAGTTTCTATGATTCATCGTTTGGAGAATCCACCAATAAGTTGTCCAAGGATTTTAATGACCGCATTGAATGATGTTATAATAGAAAAAATTGTAAGGATAAAGGATGAGATGGCAAGAAGGATAACACAGGTTGTTGAAATTGTCGGTTTTGAACCGGAAACAAATGAATTAATAACGAATGTTGTGTTTGAATGGGATAGCGATAAAGATAAGCACAGATTTAAAGGACATAGTTACCTATTTGATAAGATTATGACCATGAAGAACATGACACATGATGAAATGATGGAAGAATTTGAAAGAAGAGCCGATATCATAAAGTACTGGGTAAAGAAGAGAATAATGGACTATAGGGATATCTGGCATACTATATCCGATTATTATAAAGACCCCTTAGGAACTGCAGAAAAAGTTAAAAAAGAACTTGAGGAGGTGAAAGAATGAGTATATATGGGAAATTATTTTCCAAATACATACCAAAACCGAGCGAAGGGAGAAAGTACAAAATCAGATTACCCAAAGGCACGCTTCCCACTTATATAACCCTCAATTCCTATAATAAGATGGCATGGAAAATGATGGGGAGATTAGCAGAAAAGAATATAAAAAATAAAAAATATGCAAAATTAGAAAGTGATCTTTTAAGAGCACATATACTTTTGAGGCCACAGGAGTATCTTGCATATGTTTATTTCACTGCCTTACTTGCCGGAATTGGTAGTGCTGTTGCTGGGATTTTTATAATCATTCTCTCCCTTTTAGAGACCGCAGGGATGACACAGTTGCTGTTGATTCTAACGGGGGTAATAATAGCGATTCTTCCACCCATTGTAACATATATGATTTTACCATCCTCCCCCACATCAAAGGCTAAGAAGAGGGCGAAGGATATAGATGCTCACATATCTCCTGCAATGAGCTTTATCGCATCATTATCATCTGCAGATGTGACTATATCCATAATATTTAAAGAACTTGCAACAAGACCAGAATACGGGGAGATAGCAAAGGAAGCAGAATGGATTACAAGAGATACAGAATTATTGGGAAAGGATATACTAACAGCAATAGGAGATGCTTCAAAGAGGTCTCCATCAACAAAATGGCAGGAATTTCTGCAGGGAGTGATTACAACTGCAACATCGGGAAGCAGATTAAAGCCATTTTTCCTGACCAAAGCTGATGAATATGAAAAAGAACAAAAACTCAGTTTGAAGAAAAAGATGGAAACTCTTGGATTATTTGCTGAAGTATATGTTACCGTAGGTGTTGCTTTTCCTCTGTTTCTTGTTGTAATACTTGCAATCATGGCACTGATAAATGCATCCGCCAGCGATATGGTGGTTCTAATACTGGAAATAACTGTCATTGTAATGATTCCCCTTATAATATTCGTATTTAGTTATTTCATTTACAGCACAAGCAAGGAGGTGAGTTAAAATGGAAAAGGAAAAACTAATAACTTATTCCTCCGCGGGTATCGGTGGAGTCTTAATAGCAATAGGTGCTCTCCTCTATTATCTTAATCTTTCCATGATATTAAATTACATGGATTTCATAGTTATTGGACTTACCATACTTCTTCTTTTCCCGGGATTGTATGATTATTTATATCAGAGGAAAATAAAGAAAATAGAAGATAGATTACCTGATTTTCTTAGAGATGTTGCAGAGGCGGGAAGATTTGGAATGACCCTTGCAGAGGCAATAATTGTGGCTTCTTCAGGAAGGTATGGAGCGCTCACAGATGAAATTAAAAGGATGGCAGGAAAGATAGAGTGGGGAGTCCCAGTTAAGGAGGCTTTAGAATCTTTTAATGAGAGAGTAAATACCCCCCTTGTAAATAGAATGGTTGCCATTGTAATAAAGGCAAATGTCGCTGGAGGTAATGTCGCTGATGTTCTTGGTATGGTTGCACATGCCGCAAGAGAAACACAGTTGATGGAAAAGGAGAGGGCAATTGAGATGTCTACCTATGCATTTGTTCTTATTACCTCGTTCTTTGTATTTGTAGTTACTATAATAATCCTGAATAACTCATTTTTACCGCAGATGGCAAAGGCGGGCAGGGCAGTAGAAGAAAGTTTGAAAAATACTGCCATATCAAATGTTCCTGTGAGAATCGCATATAAAAATGTACCAATAATAAGATTCTTATTCGTTCTTGCTACACTCATCCATGGAGTTGGTGATGGTGTGATGATGGGAATTCTTAGAGACGGAAGATTTAAAGGTGGAATGTTATGGGGTTCTCTTCTTCTCATTTCAGGCTATTTAATGTTGAAATTTACAGGAGCTACATGAGGTGATAAATATGGCGGTATCTGGTAAGGGAGAAATAAATACGAGAATGAAAATTTTTAACTTAATAAAGCCTATATTAAATACAAAAAACTTAAAAGTAAGAGCTGCGAGTAAAAATGTCAAGGTGGAAGGAGAAGTAACACCTGTACCAGAGATAAAATCCCCTCATTTGAGGCAAATTGAAATAAACCAGATTGAAAAGCCATATTCTTATGTAAGAATATTATTTGATAACTTGAATAGTGAATATATATATGAGATTATAGAACCTCCTCTCACAAAAGATGATGAGAGAATTCTCAAGAGTATAAAAGATAAACTCAGAGAAAGATTTGAAATGAGAGTCTTTGAAGATAAGGAAAAAAGAAAAGAGTATCTATTTGAAATGGCTCAAAAGGCAATGAAAGATATGAATATTAATGTTCCCCCGATTGTGTGGGAAAGATTGAAATATTATCTCAACAGGGATTTTCTTGGATATGGTATTGTGCAGGTTCCAATGATTGACGGAGAAGTTGAAGATATATCCTGTGATGGTGTGAATATACCTATTTACATATATCATAGAATGTATGGCTCCATAAAATCAAATTTGAAGTTTCAGAAAGAGGGGGATTTGGACCAGTATGTTATATGGATTGTCCAAAAATCAGGGAAGCATATTTCAATTTCAAGTCCAATGGTGGATGCAACTTTACCTGATGGTTCTAGGCTTCAAGCAACTCTTGGAAAATATGTGACAAAGAGAGGCTCATCCTTCACCGTAAGAAGATTCAAGCCAAATCCTTTTACACCAATAGATCTGATAAGATTTAAGACCATGAGCAGGGAAATGATGGCATATATATGGCTTGCCGTGGAGAATGGAATGAGCATGATAATATGCGGAGGGACTGCGAGTGGAAAAACAACTACACTCAATGCAGTACTTCTGTTTATCCCACCAAATATGAAAATTGTGAGTATTGAGGATACAAGAGAATTAAATCTCCCTCATGAAAACTGGATTCCCTCCCTTGTGAGAGAGGGTGTTGGAGCACCCAATCCTGTCACAGGTAAGAAACCCGGTGAGATAGACATGTTTGATTTATTGAAAGCTGCATTAAGACAAAGGCCACAGTATATAATGGTTGGAGAGGTAAGAGGAGCGGAGGCATACACCGTATTTCAGGCTATGGCAACTGGCAAAACATGCTATACAACATTCCATGCTGAAGATGTGAAAGCAATGGTTCATAGGTTTGAAAATCAGCCAATTAATCTACCAAGAGCACTGATTACCGCTTTAAATATCGTTCTTCTTCAGGCTCAGGTTAAAGTAGGTACCACGATGACAAGAAGGGTAAAAGCGATAACAGAGGTTGTCGGTCTTGACCCAGAGACAAATGAGATAATAACAAATAATGCATATACTTGGAATCCTGCAGATGATAGTTTTAATTTCAGTGGACACAGTTATACCTATGAAAAAATATCTACCTTAAAGGGGTGGACACAGAGAAGGATGGAACTTGAAGTTAAAAGGAGGGAGAGAATACTAAAGTACATGGAAAAACTGGGAGTGAGATACTACAGGGATGTAGCAAGAATTGTATCCGCGTACTATAAAAATCCCAACGAGGTTCTAAAAAGAGTTGATGAGGTATTAAAAGAATAAAAAATAAAAAATTATTTCTTTTCCTCTTTATTTACTGCAATAACTTTCTTTATCACTTTTCTTTTTACCACAGGCTTTGATGGAGTTTTCTTCTCCTTCTCTTTTTTCTCCTCCTCTTTAGGAGGTGAAGTTAATGGGGCGCCGCATACTGCACATACCTTTGCATCAGGTCTGTTTAGAGCACCGCAAACTGGACATTTGATATATGCTTCTTTTTCAACTTTTTCTCTTACTGGTTTTTCTTCTTTTCTCACGACTTCAACAGTTTCTTCCTTCGCAGGTATCTCTTTTCCTTCACCCTCTCTTCTTCTCTTTACCCAATCTTCAAATGAAACCACACCCGGATGTTTAATTTTTTCATATTCTTCTCTGTATTTTTCCATTATGCCTTTTTCCTCTAACTTCTTCTCCTCTTTCACTTCTTCCTTCTTCACTTCCTCCTTTTCTTCCTCCTCAACGGGAAGTGGTGAGCCACAAACTCTGCATATCTTCGAACCTTTGGGATTTAGAGCACCACATACCGGGCATTTTACAGTTTCTCCTTCAATCTCTTCTTCCTGCCTTTTCATCCATTCTAAGAACGATATATACTCTGGATGTGTTTTCCACCATCTGAAGAATTCCTCTGTGGTATATTCCTCACCTATGTATTTCCTTGCTTCTTCCTTGTATTTCTCTAAGTACTGATTATATCTATCCTTGAGAGAAATAAGTTTATCGTAATCTGCCTCTTCAGGACCAATAAATACATTTCCGCAGACTGGACAGTATTTAGAATCCTCATCAATCCATGACCCGCAGTCTGGACATTTAACTTTCTCTTTTTCAAATACCGCACCGCAATAAGGACATCTTTCTGAATCTGCAGGAATTAATCTCCCACAGTTTCCGCATATCATGTATTCTTTTGCCTCTTTTCTGAAACTCACAAATCCATAAAGGAAGAATGCCGCAATACCTATTGCAATTACTGCTATTATTATCCAGAGCCATGGAATCACAAATGGCTTTTTCTCAATTTTATAAACTCCCTGTTGCGGGAATGATTGTGATACTCCATTGTATTCACATGTGAATGTAGGGGTATATTTCCCTGTATTCTTAGCAACAAATTTTATTACTGCCACACCATTACTTCCTGTAGTTTGTGTATATGAGCCAAGCGCTCCTAACTTGACTGTTACCTTAACTCCTGGCATAACAACATTCTTACCCCGGGACTCTGTCGCATTTTTATTTATAACCATTACAGTAACAATTATATGGTCTCCCTCATAGTACTTGCCCTTATGCTCTTTTGAGGTAATTGAATAATGTATTTCCATGGCGGGAACAATCACATTTAGATTTGTAATCGCCTCATTATTACTGTACCTCCTTTCTGTAACATTTCTCTTTGGGTCAAGAGTAACCGTAATTACATGATTTCCAATGCCTGTTATTGTATAATTGTAAGTAATATTTACCCTTGTTCCTGGAGATACTGATCTTAAGAAGCCATCTGCTACAGAGATATTCTTATTAGCAAATGTATCTTTTATTGAATAACTCACATTTTCAGTAATACCTCCAGAATTCCAAATTGTAAATTTAATTGATACTATTACACCTTCGGCAACCTTACCACCATTTAATATTTTATTGTTTTCTTCAATTATGAGTGAGCCTTGAACTATCTCAAAATCAGCCTTCTCCTTCACTGTGAAATAGTAAGGACCAAATCCAAAAACATTATTAGTACCTGTCCTGTTTGAGACTATGTTTATAAAATACATTACATTAATATGGGTATGTGTTGCGAGCAGGGATTTGTATTGTTCTGGTGTCACAACGAACTCTGCAATAAGAGTCCCATGGGAAGATATAGTTGATGGATTATGGATATTACTTGGACTCAGTGTGATGTTTAAAGATGGGATTTTCATGGTTATTGTCAGGTTTGCTGATATTTCACTTCCAATTGTCACATCTATCTTTACATTTGTTCCATTTACCACAGTAGTTTCCTTTGCGGATATGGAGTAAGGAGATGGATCCACAACAAATTGTTTTGTCATGTAGTCATTAAGAGAATTATAGTCCTCACTGCTTAGGACTTTTGCTTCCACAGTGTAATATCCCTGGATTGATGGTCTTAAAGTAAGCTGGAATGTTTTCTCTCCCGTGGAATCAACTGTAAAATTCTCATCTGCTACCTTTCCATTGTACGGGTCAAATACCTTGACATTTACCTGTGTATTCGTGGGTGTATCTGCACCATTGTCAATTATCCTTACATTTATTGCTGCATTCTCATAAATATATATCTCTGATGGACTTATACTTATACCAGTGATATCCACATCCACATCTTTATAGATATAGA
>CAZVSZ010000036.1:7952-11889 GCA_964630095.1 uncultured Thermoplasmata archaeon
CTTCCAACTTTTATAATCTCATAACTCATATTATTTCTGTTGTTATAATCCCATTTCTGCATTGAAACTGCAGATATGTTGTAATATCCATCTGAGGATAACAATGTCCCAGGGATAGAGGTATTCCACGAGATATCCTGCGATGCATTTATTATAGATATATATTTCTGGTTTACCACATTGCCATTTACATATAATTCTACATACACATCATGGGCAGTTTCTGTCCCGTAATTTTTGATATCTACCGTTACATTTATCCCTTTTCCAGTTATGTATGGGGAGTGGGTTGAAACTGTCAGGGATACAACACCAATATCAATATCTTTATACTGTGAGAGTACAGCATGGTATCTCAGGGTGTTATTCTGAACCAAAAGCCATGGGAAGTAATCCAAGCCTATTTGTGCTTGATAAAGCGATTGTGTATCGTTATTCACACTTATGTTATATATCCCCACATACCTGCTGTTTGGCCATTCACTCTTATTTACAATATCTGAGAGAAGAGGAAGGTATGCCTCTCCATTCACTGTTTTACCCCATATTATATTGCTACCAATATCAACATTCCCATAACTCATGTTGTGGATAAAATTCTGTGTTACCTTCATAATTTTTTGCCTTAGTGTTGAGTCTATTATGTAAGGTGTGGCATTGACATACAGCCCATCTATTGGAAAGCCATGAAAACTAACCTTTACATTAGCATATCTGAAAAGATATACTTGGGAGGAATAATCATTTGCAAATATACAAGAGTCCTCCTTAGTGGTGGTAGGTTTAACTGTTAAGTTTAATATATAAGCATGGCTATTATCATAGAGTGCAATTCTGTGGTGAGTTGTTCCATATCCAAGTCCAAAATCCGCACCAATATAAATATCTTTCCCATAAAGCGTTGTTTTATTCAGGTTAAAATCAAATTTTTCTATGCCATATAACACAACATTTCTCTCTATAAAAAATTTAAGTGTTGTGTTTTTCACAGTTACATTCCCTGTATGGGCGGGAGTGATAATAACTTTTATTGTGCCACTATTGTAATCATTCCATATATTATCTGCTGTTAAATCTGCTTTTTCAAAACTTTTATTCTCAATAGTGCAGGATTTGGTTGAGTTCGTTTTCCTAAATGCCCAGTTCATCAGTACTGTATTTCCATAAACAAGTTGGATTTGAGATGTATTGTCGTAGTCTGTAGTTGTATTATACTCTACCTTCAAATCCAGTTCCTTCACAGGTACTAAAGACCAGTATTTTGAATACTCTGTATAAGGATTCGGTGAAAAGTGATTAATATAAGCATCAGATATACTGGATGTATTACCCGTGGTATCTGTCATATTTCCGATGGGCTGAAGTCCAGATGTGGAATGCTTAAATAGATCATAAAAACCGGTATTTTCCATAATTATTGTGGAGTTGTAGAAGTAAGGTGTGGGGCCATAATTTCCTCCGCTCATCTTGTCAAAAACACTGTCCTTTATAATTATATTTGAACTCTTGTTACTCACTTTGAACCAGCCAGAATATAAAACTCTTGAACTTTCAATTCTAATCTCTGCATCGTGATTCACATTACCGTTAATCTGGACATTGAGAGAATAATACGGCTGAATAAGTCCTCTTCCAAGAGTTAATGTGGAATTGTAAAGTATTAAAGAACCATTTACAACCAATGAAAAATGATGGGCAACATCACTCAGAAAGTACATTGTTGCATTTTCCACCTTAAGAGTTCCACTACCATTAACTATTACATTTGAGTCAAAACCAAATTGTCCTTTCTTACCAGTTAGCGGGTCAGTCGTATTCTGGTTAATAACAAAAAGCCCATTTATGTAGGTAGTTTCAGACCTTAGATTTTGTACCTTTTTCTCTGTATTAAAATTCCCAATACTTGCAAATCCACTTAGCAATGTAAGAGCCACCACTATCACTATCATCATCCTTAACGATTTTCCCATACATCACACCTCCATGTTCGCCACCATCTTTGATAGTTATAGATTTCCAACTATTTATAGATTACCCTTTTTATGGGTTATATCTTCATTGCCCTCGTTTTTATTTCTTCTTCAATAAAATCAAGAGCAAGAGTAAGTTCTTCATTTCCTATTCTTATTTCTTCCCCACCTCTCATTCCCTTTATTAAGGAGGCACTTCCTGCAATCTGTATGCCTTTTAGAATTATCCTGTTTGATATCATCGCCCTGCTCTTCTTTCTCATCTCCCTTATTCTATTTCCAAAGATGACAAAATCTGAGGTATCCAGAATTATTCTAATAGGTTTTTTCTTCAGATAGTAATAGGAATATGTGAGATGTTTTCTTAACTCATCGCTCAGATACCATTCAATATCCCCGCTTATCTTTCTCACCATGTTTTCATAAATTGCTCGCTCCCTCTTCTCATCATTTGTGAATATCTTACATATCATCCTGTCCTCTATTGCATTGAAATTGGGGTCTTCTATCGTAACTTTCCAGCCCTCTTTTCTCACATGGGTGTTGTAATTCACTATAAAAAAACTTGTAACCTTATAGGGCTTAATAACTTCATTTTTTGTTTCATCGCTAACCTCTCGCTGTTCCATTACCAGTTTCATTTTTTCAACCATTCCCTTATAACGAAAAAAATCATTGAATTCAGGGATAATCCAGTCAACAGGGTAATTCACATACGCCTCTAAAATAGATATAAATTTTTTTGGTGTCATTCCTTCAGCATATCTTAATCTCCCTATTATCCCATGTGGAGGAATTCCATTTTTCTCGTTACCACGAAGAAAATCATCTGTTGCAAATGTTTTTCCAGTTCCAGGTTCTCCAAAGTAAGCAAGTGAAAAACCAGTCTGGGTAATCTTTTTTCCCTCTGAAGAATAAATGGGAACATCCGCCATTCCATACTGCTGAATTATTGGAAGGAGGGCATCCATATACAATTCACCCATCACATGTTTTGTATAATCAACAATATCTCTCAAATCTCTAATTGAATTCAAAATTTCATCAATATCATTCTTTCCAAGAGATTTTATAAAATTTTCAAATCTTTTTCGCATTGGTATGACAACATTTATTGATTCAAAAACAGCATCCTGTGTTGAAAAAGAGGATTGGAGATATTTATCAAGCAAATTTTCATCAAATATAATCATTTTGTGCTCTTTATCTCCCATTTCCCTTATAATTCCAGAATTCTTCAATCTTGAGATAAGAGAAATATCGGAGCCCTCATTTATTACAATTCCCCTTGCCTTTGAAAGATTCCATCCAATGTCATCGTATCTTTGGTTCCATCTTTTCTGGAATCTTAAAAGGGAAAGAATAGCCCTTGCATCTTCCATTCGTTTTATTGAATAATCCAGTGCATTTCTTATATTTATATTCTGCTTTTCATTTTCAAAATATTTTAATTCCTCTATCAATTTTCCCCGAATATCTGAAGATATGTGATATTTCCCTCTTTCAACACTCTCCAATATTCCTTTTTTTAAGAGATATCTCAATTCATTATTTGATATTTTTATATCAATATCATCCTTCCCCCAGCATATACCATTACTGCTTTTTCTCGCACAATAACTCAATCCACCATGCATATCCTCATAAATTAAAATATTCTTTATAATTGGAATATACTTTTCACGGATATTTTTAAGTATTTCAATTCTCATTGGTATAAAAAAGAGGTTGAATATAAAATATTTTCTCTCATGATCTCCCCAAATCCGTTACTCTTAAATATGAGTTCTCTATACATATCTTGCGTTTTAAAATATGCACCCGATAATGAGATTATCGGGGAAGGGCTGACACTGTGAAGCCAATCATATACACATCGGCATAATGGACTGGAAGGTAGCACCATAAACCATCCGGGGGATGGCTTGGCTCGGGTGCCGAAGAAGGACGTGC
This sequence comes from uncultured Thermoplasmata archaeon, assembly GCA_964630095.1. Taxonomy (GTDB): domain Archaea; phylum Thermoplasmatota; class Thermoplasmata; order Thermoplasmatales; family Aciduliprofundaceae; genus CAZVSZ01. Next base: position 11,876 of record CAZVSZ010000036.1, read on the forward strand.
CCAGCGGCGATACG
>CAZVSZ010000037.1:0-11863 GCA_964630095.1 uncultured Thermoplasmata archaeon
CTCTTTTTAAGATGTTTATTGAAGCATTCAAATCTCTATCTATCTTCAATCCACATACAGGACACTTGAATACTCTATCACTTAACTTCAAATCATGATTTATGTAGCCACAACTTCTCTTTTTGTTTATTGCCCTTTTCTTATCTATTACCCCCTGCAACCTCTCCATTCTTATCTTTCTCCTCTTTCTCTCCCGTTTATACACAATATAGGCAGAGAATCCAACTGTGTTTTTGTCCGCCGTGCATATATCTTAACTTTGATTACTGTTCTCATACTTACCCTCTGTAATATCCAGAAGGCGATTTGTTGAAATCTCCAATACCTGCAAATGTGCTATACTGAAAAACTCCAGTATAATACCAGATAAGGAGAATGAAGAATACAAATACTCCTACATTTCTTCGCCTTGTGATGCGTAATTTTTTAATTCAGTTATTGCAGTTCTTGCCTCCTCTTCAGTAAGCATTCTTGGGAAATTATAAATTTTGCCAGAAGGTTTTTCATTGTAATACGGACGATTGCACCCGGGGCATCCTGATGTGAGAAAGGGCAACCCTCTTTTCACATTCTTTTTTTCCTCCTCTGGAATTCTCATTTTTGATATTTTTTCATCTTTGATTTCATAAAAATTATCATATCCATGATATATCAAATATCTTGATAGTTGTATTGCACGATACCTTCCAATATCAGGGAAATTTCCGTAATTTACTGGGGTATATGCAAATAATGCAGTTGTAATACCCATATTGTATAATTTTATCATCACATTTATTAAATCATTATCACTCTCCCCCAGTCCAACTATGAGATGCGTATTCACATTATCAAATACCTCCCTTGCAATTCTTAATGATTTCCAGTGAGTTTCCCATGTAAATCTATTTCCAACCTTATATCCTTTTACTTCATCAAAAATTTTTTTGTTTGCTGCATCCAAAGCAATGCTTATCGTATCCACATTCATATTTTTCAATTTTATCAGCTCCTCTCTTGAAACTGGAACAATTGAAACAGATACAGGAATCTTTGGCAGAAGTGGAATAATTTTGATTAAATCATCCACAACTTCCTCGTAATCCAGTGTTTGAAAGCAAATTCTTGCAAATCCTCTTATCTCCTTCAAGATTTCTAAGGGATAATCAATCCAGAGAATACGAGATAAAAAATCATTTTTTTCTCTACTTTTTGCCTGAGCACAGAAAGAGCAGTTAGAATTGCACTTATTACCAAGCATAATGTAGGCTGTTGTTGGCTCGTCTTTCATAATTCCCTTTTTCAGATTCATTTTTACCGCAGTTCCATAAGAGAGACGAATTCTCATAATCCTCGCCTGTCCAGTTCATTATTCACAATTGTTATGGCATGCGAAGCAAGAATTATTTTTGGTGATACTGAGATTATATCATGAGATATATCCATTATTTTTTTCTCCTCATCTTTTGTGGGATTTACGCTATCACTGAGTATGAAAATTGAATTTCTGTCAAATTTCATATCCCTTATGTCCTTCCCATCCTCCCGAAGATAATAAATCTTACCAAGGGGATGGATTTCTTCCAAGGATTCCTCAAATCTCTCTCTTTTTATGAAAAATCCCGGAGAAGTTTCGCCTTCTTTGTTCATTTTCACAATTGCGTTTCTTATCAATGCCCCCGTGCTTCTCTCATCTGGATTTAAATATTTAACCCGTGAAGAATCTATTTTTAATAAGATCTCAATTTTTGGGAAAAACACATAGAAAAGAATATCTTTCCTTATGCTGTGAGAGAGAAAAATAGCCGAATTTATGCATCTTGCAACAACATCAATTCTTCCAGATCCAGGTAAATCATTTAAATTTATATTCCCGGAGAACTTATGGGAGATAAGGAAAAAAATTCTCATGTCAATCCCGGAAGATTGAGTTCTCCACTCTTCATCCCCTTTCTCAAGGCACGCATTAATTTCCTGTTTCCTTTCACCTGCTTCATTGTTTTCTTCATCTTCTTGTATTCTTTGAGCAATGAGCGAACCTCCTCTTCGCTTCTTCCACTCCCCCTTGCAATTCTCTTTATTCTTGTTCCCTTTATTATGTCTGGCTCCTCCAATTCCTCATAGGTCATAGAGTCCATGATTACCCTGTACCTCTTTATTTTCTCCTGACTCTCCTCCACCATATTCTTGTCAATATTTCCCATCTTGAAAAATGGAAGTGAGGATAGAATTTTTTGAAGTATTCCCGGCTTTGCCATCTGCTCCCATATATCGTACATATCCTTGAGATTGAATTTCCCACTCATCATCCTCTCCATCATCTTTTCTGCCTTCTCCTCCTCCATTTCCAGTTCCTTTGCAGTCTCAAGCAGAGTTTCTAAATCTCCCATACCAAGCAATCTTGAAATAAAGCGGGTTGGGTTGAAATGCTCAAGGTCATCAAGATGCTCTCCTGTTCCAATAAATACTATGGGCGCTCCCGTGGTGGCAACAGCACTTAGTGCTCCTCCTCCTTTGGCACTGCCATCCATCTTTGTTATTATAACTCCTGTTATGCCAACAGCATCATGAAATGCCTTTGCCTGCTTTCCTGCCTGCTGTCCCATTGTTGCATCAAGAATTAGAAAGATTTCATCAGGAGTGATAATCTTTTTCAAATCTTTAATTTCCTGAATCAAATCATCCTCTAAGGCATGCCTTCCAGATGTGTCAAAAATCTTAACCTGATAATCCTTTATTTTTTTCATTGATTCTTTTGCTATCTTTCTTGCATTTCTCTCTCCCTTTATACCGAAAACGGGGACATTTATCTCTTCTCCAATCTGCTTCAACTGGTCATACGCTGCGGGTCTATGGACATCACATGCCACAAGGATCACGCTCAATCCCTTTTTCTGAAAATACTTCGCAATTTTGCCAGCAGTGGTGGTTTTTCCCTGCCCGTACAAGCCCACAAGCATTATGCTCTGAGGTTTCAATTTCACCTCTTTTTCCTCGCCAAGAATTGAAACAAGTTCCTCATAAATGATTTTAATTAGAAAATCACGATGGCTCATCCCTGCAGGCGGTTTTTCCTCCATTGCTCTATGCTCAACATTCTTTGATAATTGGAGGGCAAGATGAACATCCACATCCCCCTTCAATAAAGCACGCTGGATGTCCCTAATTACTTCTTTGATTAACCCTTTATCAACATACCCCGCTTTTGCAATCTTACGCATTGTATTCCTAAGCGATTCTCCTAAAGATTCAAGCATGTGGGTGAGAAGTCATATTTAATTTAAAAACTTTTTGTTAGACCTTTTCTCATTTTTCTCCAATTATCTCTTTTTTTAGATTTAATTTATCTTCTAAGAACAATCTCCTATCCATCTCCTTGAGATTCTCGCCGAGTTTTGGTTCAAAATCCATCTTTCCAATTATATCCCTATCTATATCTATACCGGGTGCATATTCCTCAAGAACTAAACCCTCATTTGTGAGGCGGAAAACTCCCCTCTCGGTGATGTAAAGAATCTTCTTGTTTTCCATATTTGCTATTTTTCCGTTGAACACAATTTTGTAAACTTTCTCCACGAACTTTTTTATTTTTCCATCCTCCACGATTTTTAATTTTCCATCCTTAACTCTTATATCCTTCTTTCCTGCTGTGAATCCACCACCAAAATATACTATGGGAGATCCCGATGTTATAACAGAAAAACCCCCGGGACCTGGAATTCTTCCGGGAAGCATTGATGGGTTGACATTTCCATTCTTATCAATTTGCATAAACCCAAGAGAGGCTGCATCAATTATCCCACCTTCGTACAGGGAAAACTGGTCAGGCATGGGAATTATCGCAAAGGGCCCTATAGAAACCCCGAAATTCACGCCTGCAAGCGCAATTCCTCCCCATGGTCCCGATTCAATCGTGATTGCTAAATAATCCGCAATTTCCTCCTCTGCCGCTATGTTTGCAACATAAGTGGGTATTCCAATTCCCAAATTCACTACTATCTGTCTTTTCTTCTCCTTTATAACTTTAGTCATCTCTAATGCAATTCTTCTTGCAATTACCTTGTTTATATCAAGTTCTAATTTCTTAATCAACTCTGGAAGAATTGGGGGTATAATCCTCCCACATATTCTCGGGTCAAATTTTATTGTGCCCGTCTGCCAGTGGTATTCTTCGGGGGAGATAACCACATAATCAACAAGAGGTCCAGGAACCTGAACACATCTTGGATTTATTGAGCCAAATCTTGCAATTCTCTCAACCTGCACAAATACCAACCCGGGATTTGGCTGTGCCTTTGTCGCCTGGGCGATATTGAGAACAGTTCCTATTATCCCCTCCTTCTCCATTGATATATTCCCAATTTCATCGCTTGTTGTTCCTCTTATAAATGCAATATTTGGTTTCGGCGCATGGTAAAATAGATATTCCTCTCCATGAATTTTCATTATATCTACCCAGCATGTTTTCCTTTCTCTTGATATTTCATTCATTGCTCCTCCACTCTGCCTCGGGTCAAGAAATGTATCAACTCCCACCTTGCTTATAAGCCCGGGTCTTCCACATCCTATCTCACGAAACCAGTAGGCGGCAGTACCAATTGACCAAGAATACATCTCAATTTTATTTTCCATAACCAATTTTTGAAGCCATGGAGACCAACCAAGAAATGGAATCAGCATTCCTCCAATAAAATCCTCATATTTATTTTTATATATCTTCTCAGCAATGAAATCCAATCCTCTTCCTGGAATGCCCGGGTATGTATCCGAAACTATGAATAGATTTTTCGGATGCCCTGTTTTCTCATAATTTTCATACAATTTCAGAATGAGATATTCTGGAGCTGTCGCTATGTTAAATCCAGATATTGCAATAACCGAACCATCCCTTATTTTTCCTATAACATCCTCAGGTGATGCTATCTTTCTGTATGGATTTTTCATAAGGGGTAATCTCACATCCCTTATTAAAATTTTTAAACATCATACGACTTTTGACGATGAAAAACTTTATATATCAACGATGAACTACACTATTTACGAAAATAAGAATGGCGGGAAGGGAGATAGAGACATTGCAGATTTTTATAATGGTATGAAAAATCTTCCGAGATAAATCATTTATATTGGAAATACATGAGGAAGCGATGGATATGGATATTTATTCTTATTTGAAATACGGGGAGAAATTTGATGCGGATTACATTGAAATAAGGAGCGAGAATATAATAAAGAACCATATAGACCTAAAAGATGGTGTTTTTCACACATTTACAACACGGAGATCAATGGGTTATGGTATAAGAATTCTCAAAGATGGTGCCTGGGGATTTGCCTCAATAACATCCAATAGAGATGTGAAAAAGGCAATTGAAGATGCTTACCGCATGGCAAGATCTTCTTCTCGGGGAAGAAAAGATAAAATTGAACTTGCAGATGTGAAGGTTACAAAAGATAGGGTAAAATCAAATATGAAAATAAAGCCTGAGGATGTTGGCATTGAAGAGAAGGTTGAAAGAATAAAAAAACTTGAGAGAATTTTTAAAAAGAATAAGATTGTTGCATCTTCCATAATCAGTTATGAAGACTCTTATGGAAAAAAGCATCTTCTCACAAGTGAGGGGATGGATATTGAATGGGATGTGAATTATATATGGCAGTATATATGGTTAACTGGGAAGAAAGATGGTGTTTTTGCATCTGCTCGTGATGAAATTGGCAGTGTTGATTATGGCTGGGAAATTTTTGAAAGGGAAAATAATGATAAAATTGAGAAGAGGGTAATTAAAAAATTAAATTCGCAATTGAAAGGAATATCTCCAAAGAGGGGGGAATATTCAATAATCGCATCGCCTATAATTGTGGGGATAATTGCCCATGAAGCCCTTGGACACCTTGCAGAGGGTGATTTGACTGTAAATTCACCATTCCTTAATTTAATAGGCAAGAAAATAGCACCTGAATATGTAAATATGAGCGATAGAATAATTGATGGTGGGTTCGGGAACAATATTTACGATGATGAGGGAACTAAAGTCAGGGATGTTCACATAATAAAGAATGGAATTCTCACAGAAATCATGGTTAACAGGGAGTATGCAAAAAGATTCAATATGGAGCCAAATGGGCATGCAAGGGCAGAGAATTATACATTCCCACCAATAATAAGAATGAGAAATACCGTATTTGAAAAAGGAGAACAATCATTTGAAGAGATGATTGAAGACATAAAATTTGGGTATTATGTTGTTGATTTCCGTGGTGGGCAGGCAGAATTAAATTCATCTTTTCAGGTTGGAGTTCAGGAGGGATATGTAATAAGAAACGGAGAGATAGGAGAATCAATAAGGGATACATCAATAAGTGGAATAGCAATAGATGCGTTGAAGAATATAAAGATGGTTGGCAAAGATTTTGGTCTGGAAATGGGAAGATGCGGGAAAGGGCAAACGGCATTTGTTAGCAGTGGAGGACCGCACATGAGATTTGATAGAGGAATTGTGATAGGTGGTCAAAGATGAATCTGATAAAATATGGTGAGAAATATTTTGACGAGATTGAAATAGGGAGATACAGAAAGAGGGATATTTCAGCAAGTGCAGAGTTAAATCAGGTTTCAATTTCATCTGTGAGGGATCTGGATATTGCTGTGATAAGGGGAATAAAGAATAGGAGAATGGGAATATATGTGGTTGAGAGTGAAAATGAGGAAAAGATTAAGGAAGGAATTGAAATAGCATCCAAATTGGCGAAATTAAATGACAGGGATGATAACTGGAAATCACTACCCGAAAAGCAGAAATACGAGAAGGGAAGGGAGGTATGTGAAGATATAAAAAATTCAACACCTGACATTTTTGTCAATATTATAACTGATAGCATAAGAGATGTGAAAAAGAATGATGAGAATGCGGTTGTTGCGGGAGCAGAATCCGGTGGTATATGGGTTGAAAACCATATAGAGAATTCTCATGGAATTGATGTAGAGCAGAGAGATTCGGGCACATATTTTTATCTTTTTCTTTCGGGAAGAATTGGAAATAAGGTTACCCCAGGAATATTTGAATTAAATGTTCGTAGAGATATGAATATTAACAGGGAGTTTGTGATAAATTCCTGTCTGAATAAATTAAAAAAGGCATACAATGTCATTCCATCTAAAAATGAAGAAACTACTGTTATTTTAGAGCCAATTGCTCTTGGAGAAATTTTAAATTTTGCATTATTTCCATCATTCAGCGGAGAGAAGAAAATTAAAAGAACAACACCACTTACAGATAAAATCGGAGAAAAGGTTTTAAGTGAGAAGATAAGCATCGTGGATGACCCATTTCATCCTCTCAGCATAAATCCAGTAATAGCAGATGATGAGGGGGTGGCAACAAGGAGGAATGCAATAGTTGATAATGGAATATTTAAGAGTTTTCTCTGGAACTCATACTGGTCAAATATGAGCGGGGAGAAGAATACTGGAAATGGAATAAGGAATCTCTCCACGGGATATCTGGGGATTGGTGCCCACAACATGGTGATAAACAATGGAAATAAAAAAATTGAAGAAATCATATCTGATGTTGACCATGGCTACATGGTTCTTGCTTTTCAGGGGGCACATTCAAGCAATCCTGATACGGGGGATTTCTCCGTTGTTGCAAATCCAGCATTTTTAATTGATGATGGTGAAATAAAGGGCTCTACAGTTTTTATGATGTCAGGAAATATTTACTCTCTCCTGAACAGGGTTGAAAATATAAGTAAAGAGCAAAGAGCGGTATATGCAATTGCTCGGGGTATATTTCCATATATTTCTCTTTATGATGTTAAAATAGCACCTGTGAACAAGTAGGTGAGAATATGAAAATAAATGGTAAGAATTTAAAAATTGAGGATGTTGTAAATGTTGCAAGGTATGGGGAGAAAGTAGAGATATCCCGGGATGCATTGATGGAGGTTAGAGATTCAAGAAGAAAAGTTGAAAAAATAATTAAATCGGGAGAAACTGTTTACGGAATAAACACGGGATTAGGAGAACTTGTAAGGGTGAGAATTGGAAAAAAAGATTTGAAGAATTTGCAGATAAATCTTGTAAGGAGCCATGCCTCTGGTGTTGGCAGGTATATGGATGATGAAATAGTTCGTGGTGCAATGCTCATAAGAGCAAATTCTCTTCTGAATGGATTATCAGGTATTCGTGAGGATGTTGTAGTTTCCCTTATAAAACTGTTGAATTCCAATATAGTCCCCTTAGTTCCCCAGTTTGGAAGTGTGGGGGCGAGTGGAGACCTTGCACCTCTTGCAGCAATATCTCTTGTATTGATGGGTGAGGGAAAATGCAAATATAAGGGAAAGATAGTAAACTCGGATTACGCTTTAAAAAAGGAGGGAATAGAAAAATTGAAATTGAGAGAGAAAGAGGGACTTGCCTTGCTCAATGGAACGGCAGTTATGTGTTCCTATGCATCCCTTGCAGTTTACGATTCCTACATAATTATGAAAAATGCAGTTCTATCCTCTTCTTTAAGTTTCTCTGCCCTTGATGGAATTATAGATGCCTACGATGATAGAATTATGAAAGCAAGACCTCACCCGGGACAAATAAAAATTGGAAAAACATTGAAAAATATTTTAAAAGATGTAAAAGGATATAAAGATAAAGTTCAGGATGCATATACTCTCAGATGCATTCCTCAAGTTTATGGGGCGGTTCTTGATACAATTGATTATGCCCGCACTGTTATTGAAAGGGAGATAAATTCTGCAACAGATAATCCTCTCATATTTGATGAGGCCATATCTGGATGCAATTTTCATGGTGAGCCCATTGCATTAGTCATGGATTTTCTTGGCATTGCTTTAACTGATTTGGGAAATATGATTGAGAGAAGAATTGCAAGATTAATTGATTCCAAGCTGAGCAATCTCCCCCCATTTCTGATTGAGAACAGTGGATTGAACTCAGGATTTATGATTCCGCAGTATACTGCAGCATCGCTATGCAATAGAAATAAAATTCTCTCCTATCCTGCAAGTGCAGATTCCATACCAACATCAGCAAATCAGGAAGACCATGTGAGTATGGGTCTAAACTCAGGAATAAAATTAAGGGAAATCGTGGAGAATGTGAAATATATAATTTCAATTGAATATCTCTGTGGAAATCAGGCAGTACATTTTAAGAGGAGGACGAAAAACATTGAGAAAATAATGCGAAAAATAAATATTCCGAAGATAACGGAAGATGTTTCATTTACTCCACTCATAGAAGAGATTAAGAGAAAAATAGACAAGAATGAAATAGTGAAGGATTTTAAAATATCGTTTTGAGTTTTTCTTTAATTTCGGATATGTTAAGATAAGTTGCAGCAAGGGGTATTTCCTCCAATGATGCCAATTTTATTGCGAGAGAATCAACCTTTTCGGGATTGATATAAACAACAGCACTTGGTTTAAGAGGATGTGCTCTTATTGCAACCATTGGCGAACGCCCGTATTTAACCCCTGAGAATAACAGTGCTCTATCCACACTCCACCCATAAACTTTAAAATAATCATAAGAATTGAAATCTAAAATAGCCTTTAGACTATCAAGGATTGTATAGCCATATACCCCCCTTTTAAATTCAACATCCTTGTTTAAAATATCCGCCTGGATTCTGTTCATAAACTCATTGATTGTTATGCTGTATGGAAAATCCATACTGTCTATTATTGCCTCCTCCCCATAATTTGGTGAGAATTTTTTTATTATTTCCCCTCCTTTTGAGCGGTCAATTTCAATAATTGCTTTTACTATTTTCTTTACCATCCCAACACCGGGAGATTTTCTTCTACCCGACTCATAATCGCTTATAACCGATGATGTAATCCCCAAATGCCTTGCAAGTTCCTGCTGTGAAATTTTGAAAATTTCCCTCCACTTCCTTATTGTTGCTCCCGGTTTCTGGGATAAAACTATTTCTCCAGCAATCTTCTCTTCAAGTTCCATAATATACCCATGCATATCTCAAATTTAAAACTTACCACAATATACAATACTTAAATACGATAATTGCCATACAAAAATTTATTGAAAGGAAATTTTTTAGTATATAAAGGGTATATATCTTCATGCTTCCCATTGATTTATTCAGATTCATCGTGGCACTACCATTCTTTCTCTACGCATCCTATTATGATTTGAAGGAAAGATTGATCAGTTCCTCCGTTTGGTTTTTTCTTGGATTCTTTGCCATGGGTTTTGATATCTATCAATTCTTCAATATTGAATCAATAATTGCTCTAATTCCCGCAGTGATAATATTCTACGAATGGTTTTTTGAGTGGGATAAAAAATGGATTTTATATATTATCTATGGTATAGCAGGGGCAATCTTTATTTATTCTCTTCTCTACATATATGAGGTTTTTCCCATTCTTCTAATCACAATACTCATGGTATTCTTCCGTCTTCTTTATGGAGCAAAAATAATCAGGGGTAAGGCTGATGTTAGAGCCCTTATGAGTATCTCACTGCTTCAGCCACTCTATCCCCATTTCTACTCCTTCCCACTATTCGTTCCAATGTATGAAGAGATTATTCAACTCACATTTCCCTTTGCATTCTTAGTTCTTCTCTATTCAGCCATTGCCTCGCTCTTCCTCCTTCTCTTCATTCTCTTCAGAAATTTAATTCGTGGGGATATTGGATTTCCAGAGATGTTCATAGGATACAGAATTAATGTGGATGATGTGAATAAAAAGCATGTTTGGCTCATGCAGAGAATAGTTAATGGGGAAGATGTGCTGTATGTTCATCCAGAAGAACACGCAGAGGAGGATATTGAAAAATTGAAAAAATTTGGAAGGGAAAGGGTCTGGGTTCAGCCAAAGATTCCATTTGTTGTATTTATAACAGTGGGATTGATTCTTGCATATATTCTTGGCAATTTTATTTGAGTTTTGATAATATCCTCAGAATATCGCTCCTTGAAACTATTCCCACAACCCTTCTATCTTCATCCACCACAGGAACTCTTGAGACTTCCTTCTTTACAAGAATGTCAAGAGCACTATAAATATCATCATCCTCGCTTACTGTATGAACTCTCCTCCTCATTATTTCTTTAATTTTTATTTGTGATATCTCATCAACTATGTTTTTCTTTGTCTCCACGGGAATATTAAACTGGTAAAAATCCATGAAGTCAAATGGTGTGGATGCAACATAGAATCCTATATTTTCCATCTTTGATTTCAGAAGCGATATAATATCCTTTATGGTTACAATCCCTAACAGTTTATTGTTTTCATCAACCACTGGGGCACCACTTATATTGTTTTTTTCCAAAATCTCTGTCGCCTCTCTAACACTCATATCTGGCATTAGAGAAATCACATTTTTATTCATAATCTCTTTCACTTTCATTATCTTCTCCTCTTCTTCATGTAGAATATTTTCATATCATTCCACTCAATATTGTGCCTTATTCCTTTTTCCGCCAAAAATTTGCTTATTTTCTCTGTCACCACACGAATTTCGTCACTGTAAACTCCACGATATATGAAAAATTCTCTCTTGTTACTCATAGGTACAACAATTTTCATTCTTCCCTCACGATTAAATCCCTCAGGTTTTCTATTATGCTTTATATCAATCATATTCTCCTCCACTATGATATCCGCTTCCTCAGGCTCATCCGCGAACTGTCTTGTTTCTTTGAAAAAGTATCGTAGCATATCTCCCCATACGCCCTCTAAATCCTTCCACTGATAGTTTTTCAGCATGAAGTGGCTATTCCAGATTTTCATAATCGCATATTCTCAAAATGATATAATAACTTAACGGTTCTCTCCAAGATTTCAAAGAGAAAAAGTAAAATATCTGAAAACAATGTGTAATAATGGA
>CAZVSZ010000038.1:0-11232 GCA_964630095.1 uncultured Thermoplasmata archaeon
AAAATTGGCAAAAGAAATATTTAATCAGCATTTTAAAGGATTTGAGTTTATTGAAAGATGACATAAAAATAAAGTTAAGTTTAACTTTTCCCCGAGTATCTATGTGTGGCTCCTATTAAAATTTTTCACAAATCTCCTCAATCTTTTGAGAATCTCCAATTTATCTTTTTTATTCCTATGAATTCCTCGTAATTTTTGGGCTGAATGTGGTTATTGTGTTATACATAAAGTTTATAAACTATTTTACAATAATGGTAGTGGGAAAAATAGTCATCATCATCAAATCACAAATCACGATCAATCCCCTCATCATTCGGGATAGAAGGATATTGAGATAAGAGATGGCTATTTTTCTCTAAAAGGAGGTGATTAAGTTGTATAACGATCCCAACGCTGCAAAATATTTGATAAGAGCAAAAATTGAAACCGATGGAGTTGTTGAAAGACCCGATGTTGTGGGCGCAATATTTGGTCAAACCGAAGGTCTTTTAGGTGATGAACTTGATTTGAGAGATTTGCAAAAAAGTGGAAGAATTGGAAGAATTGAAGTTGAAATAAAATCTGAGAAGGGAAAATCAATAGGCGATATAGCAATACCCTCAAGCCTTGACCAGGTTGAAACTGCAATTCTGGCTGCTGCACTTGAAACAATTGATAGAGTAGGTCCATGCAGGGCAAGGGTAGAAATCAGCAAGATTGAGGATATAAGGGCTGTTAAGAGACAGAAGGTTGTTGAGAGAGCAATGGAACTTCTTCAATCTCTTATTGACCAGGGAAAGCATGTGAGTGAGGACATAATAAGGACAGTAAGGGAGACTGTTGAGATTGAAGAGATAATAAGTTACGGAGAAGAGCATCTTCCCGCCGGGCCAAATATTGAAAAAACAGATGCAATAATTGTGGTTGAAGGAAGAAGCGATGTTATAAATCTACTCAAATATGGAATAAAGAACACAATTGCTGTGAATGGAACAAATATACCGAAAACAATAGTTGAACTTAGCAAGAAGAAGATGGTTACAGTATTCCTTGATGGAGACCGTGGGGGGGATTTAATTCTCAAGGAATTACTTCAGGTTGCGGATATAGATTTTGTTGCCCGCGCTCCTCAGGGATACGAGGTTGAGGAACTGACTTATAAGCAAATCGTTAAATGTTTGAGAAACAAAATGCCTGTGGAGCAGTATCTGGCTACGCATAACATGGAGCCTAGGGAAGCAAAGGAGGAAAAAACTGTAGAGGCAAAGAAATCAGAGAAGAAGACAGATAAAAATAAATTTGATATCGGAGATGTATTCAAGGAGTTAAATGATAAGAAAGAAGCGGCAATTATAAAGGGTAATAGAATTCTAACAAGAATCCCCCTGAAGGAGTTTATAGATAAACTCAAGGAATTCAAGGAGAAGGCAGATATGATTATAACGGGAGGAGTCATTTCGCAGAAATTAGTTGATATTGCCCATGAAAAGGGAATTAAGGAAATTGTGGGCTATAAGATTGGCAATGTTACCAAGAGACCCATAAACATAAAAATTCTGACGAAAGATATGGTGAAAAAATGGTGAGTGTGGATAAAATCACTTTGAAGGATTTTGAGACTACCGAAGAAATTGAGATTCCCAAAGACCCCTTGGACAGGGTAATTGGGCAGGATGAAGGTGTTAAGATTGCAAAAACTGCCGCATACCAGAGAAGGAATCTTCTTTTAGTTGGTCCGCCAGGTACGGGAAAGAGTATGATTGCACAGGCGCTTGCTCTTCATTTGAAATTACCAACAGAGGAAATAAGGGTTGTCCATAATCCTCAAAATCCTGAGAGACCGCTTGTGGAGGTTAAAAATTCAGAGGAGGTTGAAAGGGAAAATAGAGAACTGCAATCTGCCCAGGGTGAGATTATAGAACCCCAAGATGCTCCCACTCATGTGGCTGAAAAATTGGGATTTAGATGCCCAAAATGCGGGACATATTCCTCTCCCACCGAGGTTGTATGCCCCAAGTGTGGGGCTCCCAAGGTTCCTCAGGGAATTGGACCATTTGCAGATGTTTTCGGTACCATTGGTGCAGCCTTCGGCATATCAACATTACCACCCAGGGTTACAACCACAATTTATGAAGGGGGAAGGGAGAAAATACTTGTTTATGAGAGAGATGGTGAAAAAATAAGGGTTTTAGATGAAAAGAGCCTTGAAAAGAGAAGAGAAATTGAGAAGAAAAAACCATACAAGGTGATAGTCCCCCTTAAAAGAAATCCGTTTGTTCTTGCAACTGGTGCAAGTGAAACAGAATTGCTTGGAGATGTGCGTCATGACCCATACGGCGGGCATCCACAATTGGGGACTCCACCATACAAGAGAGTTGTTGCTGGAGCAATTCACGAGGCGCATCAGGGAGTTTTATTTATAGATGAAATAACCCATCTTGGAAATCTTCAGAGATATATCCTTACCGCAATGCAGGAGAGAAAGTTTCCCATTGCTGGAAGAAATCCCCAGAGCGCAGGAGCAAGTGTGAGAGTTGATGATGTGCCCTGCGATTTCATTCTTGTTGCTGCCTGCAATATTCAGGATTTACCAAATATTCTATCACCTCTCCGTTCAAGAATAGTAGGAGATGGTTATGAAATTCTCATGGAGACAACAATGCCCAATACCGAGGAAAATAGAATGAAATATGCCCAATTTGTAGCACAGGAAATAGTTATGGATGGAAAAATTCCTCATGCTAAAAGAGATGCCGTTCTCGCCATTATTGAAGAGGGAAGGAGAAGAGCAAGGAGAATAGATGGAAAAGATGGATTAACCCTGAGATTGAGAGATCTTGGCGGTTTGATTCGTGCCGCTGGGGATCTGGCAATAATGAACGGTGATAAGTATATTGAGAGAAAGCATGTGGAAAAGGCAATAGAAATATCAAAGCCTGTTGAGGAGAAAATAACCAAGAGATATGGCTCATTCAATGCAGGAATGATGAAGGATGTGACAGAATCCCAAAAGCCCTCCTATAATTACTGGAATGAAAGTGATGTTAATGGATATAGATAAATTAATTGAGGAGGCAAAAAGAGCAAGAGAGTTTTCATATTCTCCATATTCGGGATTCAAGGTGGGTGCAGCAGTTCTTTCGGACGGCAGAGTATTTACGGGATGCAATATAGAAAACTCATCTTATGGGTTGAGTATATGCGCTGAGAGAGTTGCCATATTTAAGGCGATTAGCGAGGGATATAAGAATATTGATGCGATTGTGATATATAGCCAAAATTTTGTATATCCCTGTGGTGCCTGCCTTCAGGTCATGGAAGAATTTTGCAAGGAGAATTGTAAGATAATAATAACTGATGGAAGGAGAAAAGAATTTTACAAACTCAAAGATTTGTTGCCACATCCATTTTCAAAGGATGCTCTCCAGTTTCATCCTTAACTTCTCCAGGTACTCTCTCCTCTTTTCCAGGTCTTTTTCCTTCTCCTCTAATTTCTTTTCTCTCTCCTCTATCTCCTTAGTTCTTCTCTCAATTTCATTGTATAATGATTCCACATCCCTCCTCTCCTCATTTAACTTATTTTCCCTCTCTTCAACCTCTTTAATCATATCTTTTATTTTTCTCTCTTTCTCATCCAATTTCTTTTCTCTTCTTTCAATTTCCTCCTCTTTCTTTTTCAATTCTTCATACTTTTTCTTGTCAATCTGATAATTTTCTCTCTCCTTCTTTATTTCTTCAAGAATCTTCATCTTTTCCTCTGCTTCCCTGCTCTTTGCATATTTCATTATAGAAAGGGCGGATTTACGCATATTTTCCGCTTCTGTCATCTTTATCTCAATATCCTTCATCTTTTCGTTAAGTTCCTCATTCCTCTCCTCCAGTTCCCTCCTCATCTCAGCGAGATTTTTTTCCTCCTCCTCAACCTTCTTCTCTCTTATCTCTAATTCCCTGAGTTTTGTATCCCATTCACTTACCATTTTCTCCTTCTCCCTTATCTCATCAAGCATGCTCTTTAATTTCTCCTCTCTCTTGCTTATTCTCTCTCTCTCCTTAATCAAATTCTCATCCTCTTTTGCAATCTGTGCCCTCTCCTTTGCAATTTCTTCCATTATCTCTTTTATCTCCTTCTCTTTACTCCCAATGTCGCTTATCCTTCTTTTAATTTCTCTCTCACTTTCAATTATTTTTGCCTCCCTCATTTTCATATCCTCAATTTTTGATGTAATATTTTTCTTCAGATTCTCAATCTTCTCCTTCTCAACCTTCAAATTTTCAATTTCCTCACCAATTTTCACCCAGAAATTTTCAATTTCCTCCTTCTCCTTTGTTATTTTTTCTTTATCTTTCTCAATTTTTTTCTCTCTCTCCTTCAACTTTGATTTTAGTGCTATTAGTTTCTTCCTCTCCTCCTCAATCTCTTTACGGCTCTCTTCAATTTCCTTCTCCTTAACAGGCAAACCTTCAAATTTCTTATTTAATTCCTCTTCCCTCTTATTTATCTCTTTCTCCCTCTTTTTTAATTCTTCCCTTATATTCTCAAAATTCTCCTTCATTGCATTGAGTTCTCCCTCTCTTTTCTTCAGTTCCTTCTCTCTCTCACCAATCTCTTTTTCCATATTGTTTATTATTTTCTCCTTCTCCTCCAAGGATATCCTTAAATTCTCTATTTCTTCCTCTCTCTTATTTATCTCTTCCTCCCGTGATTTTATCTCATCTTCCATCTTCTTCAACTCAATCTCCCTTTCTTCAATTATCTTTTCACGGGAATCAATGTTTTTCTCCCTCGCTTCAATTTCAATGATTCTATCATTGAGTCTTTCTTCCCTCTCTCTAACATCCTTTTCCCTATTTTCAATTTTCTTCTCTCTCTCTTTGATTTTTTTCTCAATACTACTTAGGGCTTTCTCTCTTTTTTCCAGACTATTTTTTTTCTCCTCAATCTCTTTACGGCTCTCTTCAATTTCACTCTCCCTCGTTTTTAGTTCATCCATCCTTGTATTTATTTCCATCTCAAATTTCTTTAATTCTTTCTCCTTCTTTTTTATCTCATCCTCCCTGAGTTTGATATTATCCTCCAACTCCATGATTCTCTTCTTCTCATCTTCAAAATCTTTCACATCTTCTCTCAGTTCTTCCCTTTCTTTCTCTAACTTATCCCTCTCCTCTTCAACCTCAATTCTCTCTTTTTCTAATTTTTCTCTCCCCTCTCGCAGTTCATTTTTCTCCTTCTTTATTTTTTTCTTTTCACTCTCAATTTCCTTATTCTTTCTTCTTATCTCATTCATCTCTCCTTCAATTCTGCCTTTTTCCTCGCTTACTATTTTCTCCCTCTCCACTATGGATGTCTCCTCAAGAGCAATCTTCTTTCTCATCTCATCCATAATTCTTCTGCTCTCTTCCACATCGCTTTTTTCTCTCCATATCTCCTCCCGCAAACCTTCAAGTTTCTTTCTCTCCCCTTCAATCTCAATCTCCTTCTTACCTAACTCCTCCTCCTTCTCAGCAATGCTCTTTTCTCTCTCCTCTAACTCCATCTCCTTGTCTTTTACCCTCTTCACATAATCCGCCAATTTATTCTTCCTATCTTCAAGTTCTTTTTTGAGATTATCAATTATTGAACTTTCCTCCTCTACATGCTTCCTTATTTCGTCCACATCCCCGCTCGCGTAAACCTTCTCCTTTTCCTCCATTTTATTCTTTAAATCTTCAATTATTCTCTCCTTCTCATCCAATAATGAATGAAGTTCCTCCACCTCTCTTTTTAGTTTTTCTTTTTCCACATCTATTTTCTCTTCTCCTGTCTCCTCCTTCTTTTCAGGTAATTCTCCTGCTATAATCTGTTTTCTTCTTGCTTCTGCCTTCTCAAGAAGCCCCACTGCCACCACCTAACCCATAGAGCTCCATAACCTTCTTGTATAATTCAAAATTTTTGGAGCGGGCAAATTCATCTATTACCTCGTCGGGCAATTTTTCAAGCAAATCGTCAAGAATCTTCAGAACTTCCCTTGTCAAATTCTCCTTTTCATCGCCTCTCTTCTTCACAACTTCATCTCTTATCTTGTATAACTTTTCCTGTATCTTTTTCTGCTGCTCCATCCATTCTTCCTTGGTAATCTCCCCACCTTCCATCTTTCTCCCCGTTTCTTCTAATCTCTGTAATTCACCTTCCAAGTTTTTCTCTTTTTCTTTTAACCTGTGCTCCCTTTCAATCAGTTCTTTTTCCTTCTCCACAAGCATCTTTGCCTGAATCTTTCTCCTCTCAACTTCCTTCTGGAATTCCTCAATTCTCTTCTTTAGAATCGCTGCCTGCTTTCTCAAAAAATTACGATATACCTCAAGAACATTTGCATATCCAATCTGGACTTCATGAATGTGGTCAAGAATTTTATTTCTCAAATCAACAACCTCTCTGAGATTGTCTATGCTGTTTAAAATATCCTCCTTCTTACCCTTCTTCATATTCTTTATCATATTATCCATGGCTTTCTCAAGGTCACCAAATCTTTTGGAGTAGTAATTCATCACTGCTATAACATGGGAAATCTTTTCAGGATACTGAGAATTTTCTAAATCATTTCTCAAATCTTCTATGTAGTTTGGATTCAGAGATGTTGCTCCTGACATAAGATGAAATATTCTTACTGCCTCAGCAGTCTGGTCTTCATCTCCTTCCTTAATTTCAATCTTCCAAATCTTATCCTCCTCTACAACCCCTTCAAAATCTGCACCACAGTGAGGACATTTTTTATCCTCTTTTTTTACCTTTTCACCACATGATGAGCATATATACGCATCAGACCAGAGATGTATCTTAACCGCCATAACACACATTAATAGTAACCCAAATATTAAAACTTTTGCCAGAAAAATTAATTTTGTAATACAATCGCTCCACTCTCCCCCCAGTTTTCTTTTTATTACTATTGCCTGTTGGGCAAAGGATGTCCGGAGATGAAATATTGTAGATACCTATTCCCTCACATCCTGTGGAACTCCAAGAGGTTCCATGAGTTCATTTATCTCCCTTTCTAATCTTTCTATATCTTCCAGCGTTTTCAAGTCAACTTGATAATAAAATGATTAATATTCTTTAAAGGTGAATAACTCCAAGGGCATGAATTTTAAGGGAAGCTTAAAATCAAATAAAATTTTTAATTATAAAAGTAGGAGGTATAAATTAGTTTTGAGGTATCATTCTTTATTCAAATGAAGTAGGGTAAAAAGAGTTAAATCTCAAATTTCCATGTCCATCCATGATTCCTGCATCGCAAAGGGCATTGAGAATTGAATACGCCATAAGAGATGTTGTTGTTCCAGCCAGAGAAATTGAGAAAATGGGATATGAGGTTCTTAAACTCAATATAGGAGACCCCATAAAATATGATTTTAAAACACCAGAGCATATAAGGGAAGCAGCAATAAAAGCGGTTATGGATTCAAGAAGTGAATACTCCCCCTCCGAGGGAATACCGGAACTGAGGGAGGCAATAGTTGAGAAGGAGCACGGTTACGGGGTGGATGTTGAAATTGACGATATAGTTGTTACAACAGGGGTGACTGAAGCTCTCATGCTCATTTTTGCCGCCTCTCTCAATTATGGGGAGGAGATTCTCATTCCAGGACCCTCCTACCCTCCATACATAACATACCCTGCATTCTACGATGGAAAACCAATAACATACAGAACCGATGAGGAAAATGAATGGCAGCCAGATGTGGATGATATAAGAAGGAAGATAAATGAAAGGACAAAGGGAATAGCAATAATCAACCCGAATAACCCCACAGGAGCATACTACAATGAGAAAATGATTAGGGAAATAGGGGATATTGCAGCCGAGAATAACTTATTTCTCATATCCGATGAAATATATGATAAGATGCTCTACGATGATGAATTCATTTCACCTGCAAAAATTGTAAAGGATGTCCCAATGTTCATTCTAAATGGAATTTCAAAAGTTTATCTTGCACCGGGATGGAGAATAGGATACCTTGCAATCAGGGATGTAAATAGTGAACTTGTTCAAATTCGTGATGGAATAATGCGTCAGGCAAGGGCAAGATTGTGCCCAAATACACCACTGCAATACGGATATATTGCAGCATTAAAAGGTCCTCAGGAGCATATAAGGGAGACAATGGAAAAATTGAGGAGAAGGAGGGATTATGTTACAAAAAGAGTTGGAGAAATTGATGGATTGAGTGTAGTTCCCCCGAAGGGAGCCTTCTACATGTTCATAAAAATTGAGAATTGTGAAGATGATAAGAAATTTGTCCTTGACCTATTAAAAAAGATGCATGTTTTAGTTGTTCATGGTTCTGGCTTTTGCCCGATTTATGGCAGGGGGCATTTCAGAATTGTGAATCTTCCTCCAGAGGATTATCTTGAGAAGGCATTTGATAGAATTGAGGAGTTTATGAGGGAAAGAAATGATTGATTACGAAACTGCAAAATTAAAGTTATGCAACCACTGTCTTGGGAGAATATACGCAATGCTAGGTCATGGATTAACAAATGAAGAGAGGGGAAAGGCAATAAGGGTGGTTTATGCCATGCTTAACAATGTTGATCCCGAATCTCTCAACCCAGAGAAATGCGAATTATGCGGGGGAATATTTGACAGGATTGATGATTATGCAAAATATATTGCAAATATAATGAGTGATTACGAATTCAGAACATTTTTGATTGGAAGCAAATTTTCAGATGAGATATTGAATAAGGAAAAAGAATTGCAGGAAAAATATGGAAATAGAGGAGAATCAATAAGCAGGGAATTCAACAGAGAAGTTGGAAAAAGGGTATCGGAGATTACGGGCAAGGATGTAGATTTTGAAAATCCGGAAATTGTGGCAATAGTTGACACCGACTATGATGATGTAAAACTTGAAATCAAGCCCCTTTTCATATTTGGGAGATACAGGAAATTGATCCGTGGCATACCACAGACAAAATGGCCCGGGAAATACAGGGAAAGTGTTGAGGATATAATAGCAAAGGTTCTCATGGATGAAACAGATGCCAATGAGCATGCTTTCCATGGTCTTGGGCGTGAGGATATAGATGTTAGAATGTTAGGAAATGGAAGACCCTTTATACTTGAGATAAAGAGACCGAAAAAAAGATTTTTGAAACTTGAGGAAATTGAGAAGAAAATAAATGAATATGCAAAGGGCAGGGTTGAAGTTTCCAATCTCAGATTTTCAAATCATAAAGAGGTTGTGAAAATTAAGAATGCCATTATAAAGAAAAGGTACCTTGCAGGAATAAGAGCAACTGTGGATGAGAAAAATATGGAGAAGGCAGTAAAATCCCTTATCGGGAAAATAAGGCAGAGAACTCCAAAGAGGGTTATGCATAGGAGAAGCGATAGAATAAGAATAAGGGAAGTTTATGATGCTAAAATTATATCACACAAAGATGATTTCTATGAAATAGAAATTCTTGCAGAAAGTGGAACCTACATTAAAGAACTGATGCATGGGGATGGGGGAAGAACAAAGCCAAGTTTATCCGAAAAATTGGGGAAAGAAGTAAATGTGGAATATCTTGATGTGATTGAAATATTAGATAACTTTTAAACTCTTCTTTATCTCCTCCAATTTTTTAATTTTTTCCTCTGCTTCCTTTCTTTTATTCTCAAATTCTTTTTCTTTATCCTCAAGTTCTTTCTCCTTCTCTTTCAGTTCTTTCTCCCTCTTTTTTATCTCTCTCTCCCTTTTCTCAATTTCCTTAATCTTCTCTTTTATTTCCTTTTCTCTCTTCTCAACTCCTCTCTCCTTCTCCTCAATCTCGGATTTCAGAGTTTGAAGGTCATAAATTTTTGTATCAACCTCTATCTCTCTCTTCTTTAACTCCACAGATTTGTTCTCAATCTCCTCACGGGATTTTTCTATCTCTCCATCTTTTTTCTTGAGTTCTTCTTCCATCTCCTTAATTTTTTTCTCCCTGTCTTTAATATTTTTCTCTCTCCCCTGAAGTTCTTCTGTTTTCTCCTTCAATCTATCCTCATCATCTTTTATTTTCATCTCCTTCTTCTCAAGTTCATCTTTTAAATTTTTCAAACTCTCTAACTCCTCGTTTATCTTCCTCTCCTTCTCCTTGAGTTCATCCTCTCTTTTCCTTAAATTCTCTTCTCCCCTTTTTATCTCTTCCTCTCTTTTTTTAATTTCCACCATTTTCTTATTAATTTCATCACTTTCCTTTTTGAGTCTGGATTCCATTAAATCCAAATTTTTCTCTTTTTCTTTCAATTTTTTCTCCTTGTTCTTCAATTCCTCAGATTTGTTCTCAATTTCAATTTCTCTCTCTTTGAGTTTTTTTACCTCGGATGAAATCCATGATTTCTGCTCTTCAATCCTCACTCTATCTCTCTCCACCATATCCTTCAAATTTCTCAATTTTTCCTCTTCAGCCTTTATCCTCTCCTCCCTTTCATCAATATCCCTGGTTTTCTCCGCTATGTAAGAATTTCTATCCTGCAATTCTGCCTCCCTAAGTTTCAACTTTCTCTCCCCCTCATCAAGTATCTTTATCCTCTCTTCAATTTCGTCCCTCATCTTCTTCAGTTCTTCAATTTTGGCTGATATCTTTGCCTTTGCATTCTCTAATTTAATATTTTCCTTCTCAACTATATCTTTCATCCCTTCAACTTCTTTTTCTCTTCTTTTCAACTCCTCCTCTTTCTTCTCAATGTTTTTTTCTCTCTCCTTCAATTCTGCTGCTTTCTCAATCAATCTATAATTGAATTCTTCCATACCTCCCTTCTTCTCCTCTCTTTCCATCACAGGAACACGGGGAATTTCTAAATCATTTAATTCTTCAATTGGAATATTTTTTGTGAAAAATGCTCTCAAACTGGGAATAGTCATTCTTGTCTCAGGATAATTTTTAACTATGAAATCTACATTGATTGTGGATGATTTATAGTTAAATGAATGTATTTCTATGGCGGAATCAACATCCTTTCCAAGAAAGACAGATTTTCTCGCAGCGTCATCACCCATCAACCTCTCCTCATTGGAATACTCAGCAAGAATTGGAGAGCCATTCTCATAAACTATGTAAGAAAGAGCATATTTTTCTCCATATCTTATGATTTTCAGATACCCGGTAAAATTACCCTTTTCCAAATCAGATATTAAATCTTCAAAGTTTTCACCGCCAAAAACAGTTCTTATAAGTTTTCCACTTGGAAGTTTCATAATCAGTATATATCGCTCATTCTAAAAAATGTTTTCTATTTAACA
>CAZVSZ010000039.1:0-10843 GCA_964630095.1 uncultured Thermoplasmata archaeon
TCTCACTCATCAGAGTAAATACTGCTTCATACTAAATAAACTTTTTGCAAATCTCATCAATCTTCTTTTTTAGTTTTTCACTCACGATTTTTCCATCAACTTTTCCACGGACTTCTTTCATTATTATTCCCATCAAAGGCTTGAAAGCATTCATTCTTCTTTCCTTTATTAAATCAATTTTCTCACTTATGATTCTCCCGATTATTTTATCTATATCTACTTTCCCACCATAAATTTCTAAAATTTCATCAAATGCCTCTCCACTACATAACCTTTTGATTATATCATCCACAGCTTCCTTTGCAAATTTCCCTTCATTTAAAGATTTGAATATTGCATCATAATCAATCTCTGAGCATCCATTTATTATCGCCCGAGCCACAATAGTTGGATATCCATATTTCTTCACACAATCCTCGTAAACATCTTCCATTCCCATATGCAGAATTTGCCACGCATCCTGCTCGCTTATTCCAGAATTTACCATCTCTTTTACTCTTTCCTCTGGCATGGGAGGTATATTTTCCTTCAATTTCTCTATTAAATCATATGTTATTCTTATTGGAGGTATATCTGTCTCAGGATACATTCTCTCAGCCCCTGGAAGTGGTCTTAAATAAACTGTAGAGCCATCATCTTTTGGTGCTCTTGTTTCATTTGGCACTCCTTTCATTGCATCCTTTGCTCTTTCTATAACTTTTTCAAGAGCTAATCTTGCTTTTTTCTCCTTCTCCCCTATAAAAATAAAAGAATCCCCCTTATCCATATTCATTCTCTTTTTTAATTTTTTAATCTCATTTTCTCTTATTCCATATCCGGGCATCTCATCTCCATGAAATAAACCCCGTACCCCAACAACTCTTACCCTCTCCGCAAGTTCTCTTCCAAGGCGATACTTACCATTTTTCAATACTCCCTCAAATCCCCTCAACTTAATTCCCAAAACTTTTCCTCCTTTTTCAATTACTCTTTTTATTATTTGAGATTGAGTATCGGCAAATATATCTGTCAAATCATATATTTTTTCTTCAACACATGCATCTCTCTCTTTCAATATTTCTGCAATCTCCTTAAGAATCTCCTGCCTTTCCACCTCCTTCTCAACCCATTTTGGAATTATATTTAATTTTGATGCTCCCTTTATCTCAACTCTTCCCTGACCTGTGGATATATTTATATCCTGCCTTATTGTTCCTGCCCCCCTCCTCACTCTCTTTGTAGCCCTTAAAATATATCCTATTTTCTGTGCAACCTCTTTTACCTCCTTTCCATCATGCATATCAGGTGCTGTTGAAATCTCTATAAGTGGAATACCAAGGCGGTCCAGACGATAAACAACATAATTTTCTTTCTCTTCAATTTTCCTTGCTGCTTCTTCTTCAATGCATATTGTTGGAATTCCTACACGACCAAATGATGTATCAATGTATCCATCCACTCCAATCAATGCAGTTCTCTGAAAACCAGAAGTGTTTGAACCGTCAATTACTATTTTTCTCATCACATGAATCTCGTCAACAATCTTTGCATGGAGCATAAGAGAAACAAGTAATCCGATTTTTAGTGCCTCAGGATTCATATCATGGGGAGGCTCTTCATCTGCTTCAACCAAACATGAATTATCAACAATTTCATAGATAAACATTCTTTTCTTTAAACTCTCTTCAAGTGCTGCTCTATCAACTTCCCCCATTTCACTTTGAGTGGGTCTGAGAATTCTTATAAATCTTCCAAGAACATTGTCACTTAATTTTGATTCACATGGGCAGAAAAGTTTTTTCGTATTTAATTGCTGATGAATTTCAATTCCTGCTTTCATATTAACATCCTCCTTCCAGATATCTCACCGCGAAGATTTATAGGCAATAACCTCTTTGCTTCTTCTCTATCGTAATTTCCCAAAAGCCACATCAATTTAGTGTATGCTGTCTCAGAAAGCATATCCTCAAGGGGAATTACTCCAGCATTTTTAAGTTCTCTACCTGTGGAATAAACATTCAAATTCACTCTTCCATATACACACTGTGATGTCATTCCAATTATTTTCCCATCTTTTACCTCCCTTCTTATCACAGGCAAAAATTCACTTGAAATATGCCCCAAACCTGTGCCCATTATTATTGCACCGTGCATACCCTCAAGCATTGATTCAAATTTTTCAATGCTCAGCCCAGGATAATAATAAATCAAGGCAACTTTTTCATCCATCTTTTCCATCAAAATTGTCTCATCATCCTTTTTTCTATATTCGCCGTAGAATTTTATCTTATCTCCCACTTCCCCCATGGGCTGGGAATTTATGCTCTGAAATGCATCTCTCCTTGAAGTATGCATTTTCCTTACTCTTGTCCCACGATGAATATAGCATTTTTCATCGCTTGTGCTTGCATGCATTACAACAACAACCTCTCCAATATCCCTTTTTGCCACCTTCACTGCTGAGAGAAGATTAAGATATGAATCACTACTCGGTCTATCACTGCTTCTCTGTGCTCCAACCAAAACCACGGGCAAAGATAATTTTGGAAACATGAATGAGAGAGCAGAGGAGGTATAATGCATTGTATCAGTGCCATGGGGAATCACTATTCCATCTGCTTTTTTCTCCTCATCCTTAATCTTCCTTGCAAGAGCAATCCATAGGGAAACATTCATGTTTTCGCTTAAAATATTGAAGAGAATTGTGGAACGAATATTGCATTCCTCTTCAATTTCTGGAACGGAAAATATAATATCCTCAGCACTCATTGCTGGATGAACAGCACCAGTTCTGTAATCTACATAACTTGCAATTGTTCCTCCGGTGCCAATGAAAGAAATTGTTTTTCTTCCCTTCTCGTATTTTATTACTCTCTTCCTCTTCTCTTTTTCCACCCTCTTCTTTATTATTTTTATTTCCCGGGGGATTATACCAATATTGTATCCATTATCTAATTTTAAAACCAGAATTTCAGGAGAACTGAACATTGGTCTTGGCATGATTATCCCGCGAAATACTCCTTTTTTACTCTTTACTTCAACATAATCTCCTATTTCAACCATAGATGGGAGATTACTTATCCCTTTATAACTTTTCTGAGTTCCCTTTATTGTGCAGAGGAATAATTTTTTATTGTTATATGAAATTACTGCCGATATATGAACATTATTAATCCCGTAAATAAATCCATGGAAAAATGGTATTGGCTCATAAAAAATATTATATTGATAGCAGTATATTACATAATAACCAAGCCTATGTATGATTTTATTGCCAATGTACATATTAGAGAGCCTACAACTCTTTTTACACCTTTAGATTATATGATACCTTTCTCTTCGTTCTTTACTATTTTTTATATTTTTACATTTTACCCGTTTATTATATTCACTATTGCTTATTTTGCATTTATAAAACCTGAGAGATTTAATAAAATTTTTCTCTCTTTCCTGTTAATTTACATTGTAGCATATACAACTTATGTGATATTTCCAGTAATTATGATAAGACCAGCAACACTTCCCGGGGATTTTCTATCCCGGGTCATGGGAATAGTGTATAAATCAGATACACCCCTAAACTGCTTTCCCAGTCTCCATGCTGCAAATTCTACTTTTACAGCATACTGGCTAAGTAAAGAAAAACCTCGCTATAAGTACCTCTTCTGGCTCATTGCAATTCTAATAATCATATCTACCCTATTTGTCCGACAGCATGTGATAGCTGATGAGATCTATGGTTTTGTTCTTGCCTACCTCGCAGTGATATTTGTAGATTTAAAAGCTGAAAAAATAAAATTTCTGAGATTTGTTAAGGAAGAAGAGATCCCGGATATACACATGAAATTAAGAATAATATCCGCATACTCAATAGCAACATTGTTTACCATCTTAGTTATAATACCACTTATTCCTTAAATGGACTGAATAAAGGGTACAGAGAAAGAATTATGATGACTTTGGCAGATATTTTTCTATATATTTTTTATCAATTTTTTTCAAATATCCCCTTGGAAGCATTGAAAGCAAATCCCAGGCGAGTGTAAGGGTTCCTTCTATGCTTCTATCCTCATCTCTTCCCTGCGTGATGAATCTGTTTTCAAAAGCATCTGCAAATTTAAGAAGAATTCTATCTTCTTCACCAAGGGCTTCTTCACCAACAACTGCAACCAAATCTCTTAATCGCAGGCCCTCTGCATAAGCTGCATATAACTGATTTGCAACACCAGCATGGTCCTCACGGGTTCTTCCTACACCGATTCCCTCTTTCATCAATCTTGATAGAGAGGGGAGAGGATTAATTGGTGGATAAATACCACGGCGATGCAGTTCTCTACTTAGCACAATCTGTCCTTCGGTTATATAACCTGTTAAATCTGGAATTGGATGAGTCATATCATCATCTGGCATTGTTAAAATTGGAATCTGGGTAATACTCCCCTCCTTTCCAATTATTCTTCCTGCTCTCTCATAAATTGTAGCAAGATCTGTGTACATGTAGCCTGGATAACCCCTTCTTCCGGGAACTTCTTCCCTTGCAGCTGAAATTTCTCGTAGGGCTTCACAGTAATTTGTCATATCAGTGAGAATCACTAAAACATGCATATCCTTATCAAATGCCAAATATTCAGCGGCTGTTAAACCCATCCTTGGTATGACTATCCTCTCAATTGCAGGGTCATTTGCAAGATTTAGAAATAGGACTGTTCTTTCTAATGCGCCTGTTCTCTCAAACTCCCTGCGGAAGAAATTTGCCTCTTCTGCCGTTATTCCCATTGCAACAAATACCACTGCAAATTTTTCACCTTTGCCTCGAACTTTTGCCTGTCTTGCTATCTGCGCAGCAATTTCATTATGTGGCATTCCAGCACCACTGAATAGAGGCAGTTTCTGCCCCCTAACCAATGTGTTCATACCGTCAATTGTTGATATCCCCGTCTGTATGAATTCCCTTGGATAAGCTCTTGCAGAGGGGTTGATAGGATAACCATTTATATCTCTCATCTCCTCAGGAATAATATCTGGACCTCCATCTATTGGCTTTCCAGTGCCATCAAAAACACGACCTAATATCCCAAGAGAAACCCCTATTTTTAAAGTATCTCC
The DNA here is from genome assembly GCA_964630095.1 of uncultured Thermoplasmata archaeon. GTDB lineage: Archaea > Thermoplasmatota > Thermoplasmata > Thermoplasmatales > Aciduliprofundaceae > CAZVSZ01. Next base: position 5,086 of record CAZVSZ010000039.1, read on the forward strand.
TAAAAATTTTACACTTGTATTCTTTATATCCAAGCCACGAGTACCTTCAAAAACCTGAACTACAGCCATGTCCTCCCTGGATTCTAAAACCTGACCAAGCCTTTCTTTTTTATCTGGTCCTATTATTTTTACAACCTCTCCATAGGCAACATTCTTTGTATTTCCAACGATTAATAATGGACCCTTTATTTCCCGTATAGTGCGATATTCTATTTCCATTTAACTCACCTCTTTTATAAGCACTGATATCTCGTTCTCCATTCTCTCCTCAATCTTGCTGAATTCCTCGTGATAAATTTCATTTTTTATTCTTCCCATATAAGCGAGGTCTTCCTTCACTTTCAATTTTCTTATTTTTTCAACACTTACTCCTTTCTCAACCGCCTCTGTTATTAAATTATGGAATTTCAAAATCAATTTGAGCATATAATACTGCTTCTCCGCAGGACAATATGTATCAACCTCGTGGAATGCATTTTGTTGTAGAAAATCTTCCCTTAATGACCTTGCCGTTTCAAGAAGAGCCTGCTCTCTAGGCGGAAGTGCGTCTGGACCAACTAACTGCACAATTTCCTGCAACTCCGATTCTCTCTGCAATACGCTCATTGCCCGCCTTCTCAATTCATACCATTCCTTGTTTACATTTTTCTCCCACCATCCACGCACGGAATTTAGATAGAGGGAATATGAACGGAGCCAGTTTATAGATGGAAAATGTCTCTTATGGGCTAAATCTGCATCTAAAGCCCAGAATACTTTTACTATCCTAAGAGTATTTTGGGTAACTGGCTCACTGAAGTCACCACCCGGTGGTGATACCGCTCCCACAACGGTCACAGATCCTTTTTTATCTTCAGAACCAAGAACTCCAACATATCCTGCTCGCTCATAGAATTCTGCAAGACGAGATGCAAGATATGCAGGATAGCCTTCTTCACCGGGCATCTCTTCAAGACGACCTGATATTTCTCTCAAAGCCTCTGCCCATCTTGAAGTTGAATCTGCCATTAAAGCAACATGATAACCCATATCCCTGAAATATTCACCTATTGTAATTCCCGTGTAAATTGAAGCCTCCCTTGCAGCCACAGGCATGTTTGATGTATTGGCAATTAGTACCGTTCTATTCATGAGAGGCTCTCCTGTCCTTGGATCCTTCAATTTGGGAAAATCCTCTAAAACTTCTGTCATCTCATTTCCTCTCTCTCCGCATCCAACATAAATTATTATATCTGCATCACTCCACCTTGCTAATTGATGCTGTGTAACGGTTTTACCTGTTCCAAATCCTCCGGGTATTGCAGCTGCACCGCCCTTGGCAATTGGGAAAAAGGTATCAAGAACTCTTTGACCTGTTACAAGAGGTTCATTTGGGTCATATTTATATTTAAAACCTCTCTGCTTCCTCACAGGCCATTTTTGGTGCATTTTTATCTCTTTTCCCCCTACTTTCGCAATTATATCATCTATTGTGTATTCACCATCCTCCGCTATCCATTCAACTTTTCCCTCAATTTCGGGAGGTACCATTATTCTATGCTCTACTACCTTTGTCTCCTGAACTACACCTAAAATATCCCCCCCCATAACATTCTTTCCAACTTCTACGCGGGGAATAAAATGCCACTTCTTATTCATATTAAGAGGGGGAACATTTGCGCCTCTCTTAACATAATTTCCCATCATCTCTTTTATTATTGGAAGCGGTCTCTGTATTCCATCGTAAATTCGCCCCATTATCCCTGGACCAAGCATAACGGATAAAGGTGCTCCCGTTCTTTCTACTTTCTCTCCAGGCTTTATTCCTGAAGTCTCTTCATATACCTGAATTGTAGCATGGTCCCCCCGTAATCCTATAATTTCTCCTATTAATCCTTCTTCACCAACTCGGACAACCTCATACATCTCGCTTCCCTTCATGCCGTTTGCAACCACGACAGGTCCTGCAACCCTTATTATCTTACCCATTTTTTTCACCTCTTCATTATATCTACTCCTATTGCTCTCCTTATCAGGTTCCTCAGAGGATCTTCAAACTTACCTCTCTCATGAAGATGTGGAAGTTCAAGTATAACAGGATATATTCCCTTCTCACTTTTCCACTCATTTATGAAATTTCTAATCCCTGATGCAATATCCCTTGGAATTACCACTATTGCTACATCCTTCATATCTTTTACATCTTCCAATATATTTTTTGCCTTCCAACCATCCTCACAAAGATATACATCCTTCACACCCGCAAGTTGAAAGCCTGTGATAAATTCAACATCACCAAGCACAACTATTCTCATGAGAAATCACCCACTAACAGGCTCTTAATTCTCTCTTTTGGAATATTTTCCAAAAATCCCTTTATTATCGCTTTAAGATTTCTCGCTTCGTACTCTTTTGCTACCAAGAACATCACTATCGGACCAGAGGATACAGAATAAATTAATCCAATATCGTTTACCACCTTAAGCATATATCTATCAAGCGAAATTTCTATTTCAAATGGATCACGAATATCTCTTAGAAATGAGTAACTTGTTCCCTCCAATTGTCCGAGACATTCTTCAATGTTTCTTGCCTCTGCTATGGATTTGAGTTTCCAAGCACTTATTTCATATCCTCCGTCTATTATAAATTTTTCAATATTTTCTATTTCAGCATTTTTTGCACGAATCACATTCTTTATATTTTGAATATCTATAAGAATTGAAAGAAATTTTTCTATTGGCTCTCTACTATCCTCATCTAAATTCATCTTTGCATCTTTCAATCTCTCAATTATAATCCTGTCTATTTCCATCTCAACTTCATACAAATCGTTTGTCTCACCCCATACCTTAATTGCACTCTTAAATGGGGTAACATCCAATGCGGATATTGAATCTTCAACACTTGATGCTTCAATCATGTGATTTATAATTAATTTCGTTATTGTTCTCCCCTCATAAACAATATCGTATATTTTGTGCTTTGGAATCTTCATATATTTTGCCCTCAGTATTCTTTTCACAATATTTGCATCATATTTTAGCATATAGGCATCGCTGAACTGCCTTACCCCCTCCGGCATCATCCCAATTACTTCATTCATCATCCTGAGCATATCTTTTTCAATATGAACATCCGCTTTATCAATATCCTCTATGTTGTATCCCTCCTTCTTTGCATCATTTATTATCTCTGTTACACTTGTCATCTCAAGAAGTTTGAGTATATTATCTCTCACCGTATATTTCGCTCCTATTGCAAATACAGTTGCATTCGGACTCATAAAGGATGCAATGCTCAAAATCTTGCGAAGATAGCCCATAAATACAACTATTGCTATCAGAACCGCAACGAATCCCGAGGAAAGTGCAATCAATATTACTGTGTATGTGTCAATCATTCTATCCCTCAAATAATCCACTTGCAATCTTTTTTCTTATTCTGCTCATATTTCTTTCCACAAGAGCATCTATGCTATAATCCATCTTCTGCAAATAATCCTTTGTGACAACTATTATGCCACCAAACGAAACTTGTCCATCAATAACCTTTGCCCTGGGGCATATATCTCTTATAAGAGACTCAACAATCTCCCTATCCTCCTTTAAGCAAATTACCTGAATATCCTCTCCCATAAATCTTTTTGCATCAATCAGTGATTCTCGTATATATTTTTTGTAATTTTCTCCAACTTTTCTTGCTTCTTCCTTAATGACTTTCACAACTCTGTTTATTATCTCCTCTTTTGCATCCATCAATACTCTCTTACCTTCAAGGTATGCCCTGGAGATTATCATGCTTTTTATTCCCTCTGCCTCTCTTTTACCCTCAAATTCCATCTTCTTTCTCTCTTCTTCCCATCTACTCTCTTCCCTTTTTCTTATCTTATCTATTTTTTTCTCAGCTTCCTCATCATATCCCTTTATTTTCCAGTTCGCATCTTCCATTATCTTATCTATTATTCTCTGAAGAGGCTCCATTAAGATCATCCTCCAAAGATACCAAGTGCCATCATTATTAGTATTGCCATCAGCAAACCGAATATGGCGAATGTCTCACTCATAACCGATAGAATTATAGATTTACTTCTTGTAGATGGATTTTTCACATATGCAGCAGAACCCGCTCCCGCTGTTATTCCCTGCCCAATTCCGCTTATACCAGCAAGACCAACGGAGAATCCTATTCCAAGAACTCCAATTCCAATGAGAAGAAGTTGGTATCCGGAGAAATTGGGTAATGAACCACCCATGAGGTGAAGGGAGTTGATAACTAAAATTCCTGCAAGAAGAGCGTAAATGGATTGTGTCTCTGGAAGAACAGCAAATATTACCGAGGATGAAAATGCTCTTGGATTCTGTGTAGTTGCAGCAGAGCCTCCAGATGCAGCAATTCCCTGACCTATTGCAGTTATTCCACTCAATCCCATACCGAGACCAACGCCCACAGCAGCAAGACCCATACCAAGACCATATAGAGAGGACATCCCCTTGCTTCCTATCCCCTGAAGAAGCAAAATTGCAATTAACAATCCATAAATTGCCTGGGTCTCAGGAAGAACGGTGAACACAACAGCCTTTCCAAATGTCCCGGGCTTCTTGGTCACACCTATTCCAGTTCCCGCAACAATACCCTGACCGATAGCGCTTAATCCGGCTATTCCCACAGATAGTCCTGCACCAAGAGCAAGTAAACCAACACCAACAGGAACATCTACGCTGGGCTGCAAAGGTAATGCAAATGCATGGGTGTACATGAGAATTAGAATACCAATTAGAAGACCATAAATTGCCTGAGTCTGTGGAAATGCCTGGAATATGAGAGCATTTCTGAATCTTCTTGGGTCTTCTGCAATTGCGGCTGCACCGCTAGCTCCTGCAATACCCACACCTATGGCTGCTCCCATTCCTGATGCACCCACAGCTATGCCCGCACCTATCAATGCAAGATAAGCACCAAGGGGACCATCATGTACTTTTATATTATAACTCTCCTGAGTATTTCCATTTGTGACATTTAGAGTATACTCTCCAGATTCATCAAACTTAATCTTTATTGGATTACCCATATAAACTCTTTCAGTTCCATCAGGGCTGATTATTTTCCATGTTACATTCTGGGATTCTGGGGAATACTGGAATATGTATTCGTCTCCCACAACAAATTTTATTTTATCTATATTCCCGCTCTCTTCACCAAGAGAATACCATTTCCCATGCTTTACATTCACGCTCGCCATTGCAGAGCCAGTCAGTATTAATACCAGCATTAATCCTAACAATACACTTTTTTTCATCTTTCAACACCTCCGATTTTAGTATATTTTCTTATCTCTCTGAATGGAGTAAATTTCACTCCATCACCTTCATAAAATTTAGAGAAGAATTCCACATACTGCAATCTAAGAGAATGAACAAATGAGCCAAGAGATTGAATAATGGCATTTCCAATATGACCGATTATTAGGAAAAACGCAAGGAAGAGGAGTATGCCCGCCGTTAAATTTATCATCCCTACAACACCAAATATGAGAAATAGCAGTGCTATTCCCTTCTTTAAATTATCCTTTCCACGCATGAAGTATAAATAAAGAGCAATGCCAATTAGCAATAGGGGAAGACAGCAGACAAGATTTCCACTCCCTTCTACCATGTTGTTTATAATCTGAGTGAATATGTTAATGGTTAATGCAATCCCTGATGTTGCAAGATCCAATGCCAGTAATCTTGAAAAGGATAGCCAGTCTCCAAGCATCCCTGTGATATCAAAAAAGAAC
>CAZVSZ010000040.1:0-10644 GCA_964630095.1 uncultured Thermoplasmata archaeon
ATTCTCTTCAAAACTATGATATTCCGCTGTTAAGAAGAGGATACATTGTTGAAGCTGAAGTTCCTAACGAGCTAAAATCAGGTAAATACAATTTAAAAATTGAATTATCAGCGGAATTTGAAGGAAGAGAAGAGTATGGAGAAACAGTTTATTTTGATGTTTATGTGCCATAAATAGAAAAATATCTTTTGAAAATATCCAGTGCTTCATCGCTTGTATATTTTGATATTTTCACACCCTTTTTACTTTGTGATGCCTTTACCACTCCTATAATGTCCCCCTTTATAACCAAAAATCCGGTAAATTCCTGGGGAAAAATTGATTGTATTATGGTAGATAATGAGTCATGGGGATGTAAAACTATCTCCTCATTTCCACAGTCTATATTCTCAATCTCCTCATCATTTGCGTAATACATCTTTCCATCATTAAGATAAAAACCTTTTTTCAACGAAGAATATTTTAAATTTTCAATTATTTCACTCTTGCTTATGTTCCCCCCTGAGAATTGATGGATTATACCCACATTCAAAAATCCAAATATATCTGCGAGGGTATTGATAAATTTCTCAACCGCATATTCTCTCGGATATTTTTTCTCTACGAGGATATATCCACCAGGATACTTTGCAATGTAATTCCCCCTATATAGTGTTTCAAGAGTTCTATGCGTTCTTTCAATACCCAGGGGGGATTCCTCCATAATATCTCTGAGATTCATCTTTCTCCCTTTTTCAAACATTGATGATATAACTTTCATATCTTTAGCCATAGGTACATTCTTCACTGCCTGAAAAAGAGATATTGTATGTCTTGGGGCATAGATGATATTTCCACCAAGGTCAATTGACTCGTACACAAGTTCGGACTTGTAATACTTCTGTATGTTAATTCTCTTATGCGACCTTATAAGTTCAAAATTGTTGTGGATTCCCATTAAAAATTTTGCGACTTCCAAGGGATTTTTCAATCTTCTTATTGGTAATACTCTATTCCTCCAGAGAAGATAGGATATTATTTTTTTCCGAGAAAACAGGGAGCTGGAAACATCCCCAGATATGTAATAATTTCCAATTTTCCTGAAAATCTTTATTCTTGGATTAAAATTGACCACAGATACGCCCATAGATGCTATATTCTTTAAAAATTCTTTTTTATCTCCCTTCACATCCCTCACTTCATAATAATCCCCATGATTCCTGAGTTCTCCTGTAGCAATTACCTTGCCATTCTTCACTAAAAAATGAGAATAAATTTCTCCAAAGGAATCGTAGAATCTTCCAAGATTTATGTATGTGAATGGGTCCTCACGGGGGATTATAAATGTGCCCATTGCATTGGTATTTATCTTATCATCCAAATGATAGTAAGTTTCACCTTCACAACTCATTGCCTTGTAATCTTTCAAATATTCATCTGGGATAATTCCAGTTAGATTCTCAATTTCTCTCCTGCTCATTGGTCCATATCCCTTTACAATTTTTTTCAGAAATTCTTTTTTATTTCCCTCTGGATTGGATATAATGGGGATTAGGGGATAATTTCCTTTCTCTTTTCCGATTAAAACCTTCTTACCTAAATATATATTTTTCTCCAATTTTTCCACAATCCTCTTAACTTCATGGGGAAATAAATTACTCATTCCCTTTACTTTTGATAATGTTGCTTCATCACCAAGCATGTTTATCAGTGATATTATTCTCCTATCCCTCTCATCCATTTTCTCAGTTCTGTACAATGATATGAGCAGGGGAATATTTTTGATATGAGTATAGCATAATCTCCCACCCATAAATCTCCCATAGATGATTTTTCCCCGAGATATGAGATTCAGAAATTCATCATAACATCCCCGAACTTTCAGAGAATCTTCGTTGAATAATACTATAAAATTATCAAAAAATTCATCTACGCTCATTTTCCTCAATATTTTACTGCTTCTGTGCGTATTCAATTTCTCACAACTCATACCAGAGCTCTTCTTGAGTTTTTCATAATCCTCTCTGAGGATATACTGCTCTCCATAACCCGCCAAAAATCTTCCTTTTACAACTTCTCCTTCTTCAACAAGATATTTCAAAATTCTTCTCACATCATCTTCATTTATCCTCAGCGAGTAGATTATTTCTTCAAATGTGAGAGGTGCTCTGAAGTATAGAAGGTTTTTAAGAAGAATTTCAAGTGCATTATCCCTGTCCATTTCCCTCCTTTTCCTCATATACCAGTAAATTTCATTATCTCTTATCTTTCTTCCCACAATATATGCTCTTTCCATATCCTTCAGGATTTCCAATACTTCACTTTTTTTCATTTTCTTCTCCCTAACTATATCCTCTGCTTTTCTCACACCTTCAAATACAATCTTTTTCTTCACATCCCTTGAATAAATCGTACAAAATGCGGGATATAATTTCTTTGAAGTCCATAGAAGTCTCGCGCTGTATACCGATACTATATTACCACTCCATACCAATTCTTCAACCAAATTCCTTAAAGCCTCAGTATCAATATCTGAATAATCGTATATGTTCAATCCCCTTCTGTGAATTATATCAACTCCGGGAGATAGATTTATGAACTTCATTAAATCTCTCTTATTTTTTATTCTTATTTTGTTTTCAAAATATTCCCTGACATCGCTCTCTGTAAACACAGAAACAAGGGATTCGGATGGTATTATTTTCTCAAGGAGTTTAAGATGTAATTCTTTGAGAAGTGCACTTCTATCCTCCATTAGAACCATATCAGAGATTCCGACCAAAATTATTCCATGGGCAAATATACTTGGAGTATCTCCATAATCAATTATCTTTATTTTTTTCTCTCCTTTTTCAATTTCTTCAAGTACTTTTCTGGCATCTGGCATATCCATGACTATGTTCAGAATCTCATTGTATGTTTCCTCCATAACAGGGAAACTTTCAATCTCGCTTAATATTTTTAAAATTCTCTCACTTCTCAACTGCTGTCTGGCTACAGATACATCATGCCCTTTATATTTCCTGAGAACCATCAAAGCACGGGTTGCCACATGCCTGAACCTTTGCTTGAAAAGCTCGGTGTTGAAAATCGCCTTTTTCAATGTTTCCTCAATTTCATTTCCATACACCGTGTCCTTTATCTCTCTCAGTGGTATCTTTCTCTTTGAGGTGAGCATAAAAGCATCGTCGGTTATACTTATCCCTAAATTCACTCCAAATCTGTTTGAAATCTTATATGCATACGCACGGGATAATGCATCATTTACCCGCCTTCCATAGGGAAAATGGAATATTATGTTGTATTTCTTAGATGGGTCTATATATCCCTCTATAACCAACCTTTTATGCGTTGGAACAGAATAACTAATTTGCTCTTTTATGTATGATATTATGCTCCTCGCACTGCTTTCATCTAAATAATAATCCTTCATCAAAATTTCCATCGTTTTTTTCTCCCCCTCTTCTTTTATGCTTTTCTCCACTTTTTCTCTGAATCTACCCACTTCTTCACTCAAATCAAATGAACGGGGAAGCATCTCCCCCGCCCATGATGGAACCGTTGGTCTCCTCCCTATCGCATCTCTAACAATTACTTTATTCCCCCTTATTTTAACAACTTCATAACTTCTTGCACCAAGAACAAATACATCCCCTCTTTGCAATCTTTCAACAAATTTCTCGCTCAAATCTCCCAGTCTCTTTCCCTCAATATCAATAACCAAATAATCTGACTCATCCGGGATTGTGCCAACATTCATAAAATAAATCATTCTTGAACTTCTCTTTCTCCCGAATTTATTCTCGTTTTCATCAAACCATATTTTTGAATAGACTGTATCTCCCAAAACTTTTCCTCCAAGATATCTCAAAACTTCAATAAATTTCTCTTTTGGCAGAGTGTGATAATTGTAGGAATTTCTTATTAACGAATACGCTTCTTCAACATCCCATCTCTTTTCAAGACTCATTCCAACTATTATTTGAGCAAGAACATCCAGTGAATTTTTTGGTATTCTTATTCTGTCAATCTTTCCCTCATAAGCACATTTCACAAGAGTGGTGCATTCTATCAAATCATCATTATTGAATACTAAAAATCTTCCCTTTGAAACATTACCGTAGGCATGACCACTCCTCCCAATCCTCTGCAATCCCTTTGCCACACTCTTCGGTGAGCCAATCTGAACAACCAAATCAATATAACCAATATCAATTCCAAGTTCAAGAGATGTGGACGATATAACGCATTTTAATCTTCCCTCTTTTAAATCATTCTCAACTCTCAATCTCGTTTCCTTGCTCAAAGAGCCATGATGTGCCTCAATACTCTCTATACCTCTTTCTTTCAATTTATATGCGACATGCTCCGTCCCACTCCTCGTGTTTGTGAATATTAGCGTTGTTCTATGATTTTTTATCATATCCACTAAAATATCGTACATCTTCTCATTGGCAACCTCATAGGGAACAAGGGTTAAATCCTCAACCGGAGTTATCACTTTTAAATCAAGGGTTTTTTGAGTTTCAACTTCCACAATTTCAACATCTCTCCTCTCATTCCCTTTGTATCCCCCCAAAAAATTTGCAATATCATCAATTGGTGATTGGGTTGCGCTCAATCCAATCCTTTGAAATTCTCCCGCATAATATGCCAGCCTCTCAAGATTTAGAGAGAGCATTACGCCCCTCTTGTTATTTGCAATCTCGTGAATTTCGTCCATAATCACATATTTCACATCCCTGAACTTTTCCCTGAATTTTGGTGCAGTTAATGCAAGAGATAATGACTCCGGGGTTGTAATGAATATGTGTGGTGGTTTGCGAAGCATCTTCTGCCTCTCACTCTGGGATGTATCACCTGAGCGAACAGATACACGAATCTTTGGAATTTTTACATTCTCCCTCTCCGCCATCTCCTTTATCTCCTGAAGAGGAACTTCTAAATTTCTGTGTATATCATTGGCCAGTGCCTTAAGAGGAGATATATACACACAGTAGATTTTATCTTCTAATTTTCCCTTCTTTGCAAGGAGGAATAATTCATTAATTATGGATATAAAAGCAGTTAGAGTTTTACCACTCCCAGTTGGTGAAGAAACAAGAACATTCTTTCCTGAATGAATTAATGGAATTCCATAGGATTGTGGCTCTGTTAGTTTTTCATATCTTGAACGAAACCACTCTCCAATAATCGGGTCAAATAGATTCAGAACTTCGTCCATGCTCCAACTTCGTATATTCTTTTTCATATCTCTTCCTCTAAAACAATTAATAAAAGAAACATGGGATTTAAGTTTTTCTATGCGAAAATATTATTACTTCCAATGCTATAACATACAGGATGTTCAGATTTGGTCTTGCAGGAATACCTCTTTCGTGTAAGGGTCGCACACTCAAGGATGCAATAGAAGACACGCATAGAATGGGACTTCATGCCATGGAGATTCAACTTCTAAGGGTTAATGTTCAGGAAAGAAATGTGGTAGATGAAGTTGGATTGAAACCAAGGGAGGTTGAGAATTCAATAATAATTGAAGTATTACGGGCGGATGAGGATGGAAACTATATGCCCATTGGCGTTGACAAGCCATTGGAAGAAGATGATATCCTTCTTCAGTTATTCTGGAATCTCGCCACAAGTTATAAAGAATTGAAAAACCTTGGTGAATTAGCAAAGGAACTGGATATTCGTTTAACCCTTCATACTCCCTACTATATGGATCTCATCAGCAATGGGGAACTCACAGAGAAATCTCTTAACTATATAATGTGGGGTGGAATACTGGCAAATGAAGTTGATGCCGATATAGTGGTAAATCATATTGGCTTATATGGAAAACTCAGCAAGAAAAATGCTATGAATAGTGTGGTTAAAAATGTGCGCTTTCTAAAAAATAAATTTAAAGAGATGAAACTAAAACCAAAATTGGGTTTTGAAGTTGCAGGAAAGCAGGTGTTATTCGGTTCTTTAGATGAAATAATCTCTCTAACTAAGAAAGTGAAAGGGATTTTGCCAATTGCGAATTTTGCACATATCCATGCTCGGGGAAATGGAAGTTTGAAAGAGCCAAAGGATTTTGAAGATGTATTTGAGAAGATAAAACCCTATATGGATGATGATTACTATGTTCATTTCTCAGGAGTGGAATACGAGAATGGTAATGAATTGAGATTGACTCCGATAAAAAGAGGAGATTTGAAATTTGAAACTCTTGCCACGGTTATATATGAAAATGAGTACAATGTAACTGTAATTTCATCCTCACCTCTTCTTGAGCATGATGCTTCATACATGCGTGCCATAATTGAGCGTGTGATAGGAAGAAAAATTATGAAAAAGATGTGATTAAAATGTTCAGAGATTCTTACGATTATATTATACAGAAGGCAAAGGAGTCCCTTGATAAGATAGATGCGAAGGATGTGGAGAGTGCAGTAAACATGATTGTTAATGCTAATCAGATATTTGTCTATGGCTCTGGTCGTTCCGGTCTGGTTGGCAAGTTTTTTGCAATGCGTTTGGTTCAATTAGGTTTCATATCATATTTTGTGGGAGAGACAATAACACCTGTAGTAAAAAAGAATGATGTAGTGGTCTTGATTTCAAATACAGGAAGGACAAAATCCACCGTGCTTGTTGAGAAAATTGCGAATAGAATTGGTGCAGGAGTGATTGCAATAACTTCACATAAAAAATCCCCGCTTGCAAAGCATGCAGACCTTGTATTTACCATATCTCCCTCAAACAGAAAAAAGAATCTGGCACCCCTTGGCACATTATTTGAAATTTCCACTGTAATTTTTCTTGATTCCCTGATTTCGGAACTTATGGTTATCACATCCCAGTGTGAGGAGAATTTGAGGGGGCGCCATGCAATATGGGTCTGAAAATAATTGTAAGATGTGATATATATCCAACAGAAGATATTTTAAAGATTAAAGATGCAATTCTCTCAATATTTCCAGATTGCAGGTTTGAGATGAGAGAAAGGGAGGCAGTATGTGAATCCAGTAGTATAAAGAGGTTTGCAGAAATACTGAAAGAGGAGAGGATAAGGGATACTGCCCGATCATATTTTCTGGCAAATATTAAAAATGATACGCTTGAATTCGGCATAAACAAGCAGGTTGCAACTCTTGGAAAAATAAGTTTTTCTGTTGGAGATGTTCCCCTTGGAGATATAAGAATCAAAGTCATCAGCGATGATATTCATTCTCTGATTGATGCGATTGCTCCGAGTACGAAGAATCAATAATTGTTCCACAATTCACGCATTTCAGTTTTCCATCGCCAAGATATTCAAAAACTTCACCACCGCAATTCGGGCATTTAATTGATATCCATGGAGGTGGGGGAACCCATGGGGGACTTGGCGGTGAGGGAGTCCTTGTGGGCTTTTTAATCAAACCGAAATACTGAGATACACGGATAGTATAAGATACAAAAAAGACAATCCCTGCAATGAATATGAAAAGGACCATTAAACCGATAATTATCATAATCCCCTTATCCATTGCCATTGGTATACTCATAAAATCATTGGTGAAATGAAACAGAATTGATGCGTATATACCGTATCGCAGATATAAAAATCCCATTGCAAGACCCGCAATAAATGCAGGTATAACCTTCCACCAGCCCCATGCTTCCATGTGTGCAAGACCAAATACTGCAGATGAAATAATTAAAAATGTCAGTTCTGGAATCTTTATCTGAAATTTTCCACCAAGCACTCTAACCGGGGATATTTTCTCACCCCTTGCAACATGCACAATATAAACGGGAATTCCTAAAAATAAAAATCTTGCCATGATTTCTTCATAAACTGAGGCATGGAGCAATTGCAACATTTGAAAATATAAGGGATACTTTTCAATTCCTATACTCTTTGGTTTTCCGCCTATTAACACCACTGTGAGATAAATGATCATGGTGAAGAACATTGTAAATGATAGCAGTTCTGCCATATCCTGAAAACCATTATGCTTGTACGAAAATGGCTTTTTGAAAAATTTTGTGAAGTATGGAATAATACCATAATAAATCATTAAAATCAAAGAAACTGTGATAATTATTGCAAGGCATAAATACCAGAGATATACCGGGAAACCCTGTATTAAAGTTATCAAATATGGAAATGGCGTAAGTACATAAATCGGAACGGTAAAATAAATACCATGGATAAACGGTACTATATAGTATATCCCAAAAAGCATTGCTCCAATATTTAATGCAAGAATTATAATCACAAATATTATCACAATGAACGATATTATCTCTTTTATTGAGTGCCATATACCCATTGCTTGGGAATTGCACCTATTTATTTATCCTTTTCCCCATGTATGGTCCAAGTCTCTCATACCCCAATCTTCTGTAATAATCCCTAACACCAATCCCACTGATCACAATTATTCTATCCACTCCCAATTCTTCCTTTGCTATTCTCTCCGCTTCTTTCATCAATTCCGTTCCCAATCCACGGTGCTGCCATGCTTTTCTGTCTCTCTCCCCAATAGGTATCTCCTTTCCAAATACCTTCACCTCCCTTATAATCGCTGCATTTCTAACCTCACTTCTGTGAGCATGCTCACTTGGAAATCTCAATCTCAAATATGATGCTATTGAATCATAATCTTCATCTTCATGCGATAGGAATATTTCCTTTCCCCCCGAGGCTCTGTAATTCCTCCTCGTCAATTTGAAATTTTTTCCTCCCCTCCTCCCAACTTCCCTGCATCTTATGCATCTGCATTTTTCTCCTCTTTTTTCCATCTCTCTCTGAACAATTGCCCTTAAATCACTCTTCTTCACTCCGGCTTCTATGAATTTTGCGGGAACATCCCTCTGAATCCTCTGTATTCTTATCCATGGTGGAACTATTTTCTTTACCCTTATCAGCAATTCAATCATATCTTCAAGGGTATATGGCTCATAATCCCCTCTTTTCCACATCTCGTATAATTCCGTTCCCTTTATAACTAATGTTGGATATATCTTCAGCATATCTGGCTTGAATTTCTCATCTTCAAAAATTCTCTTAAATGCAAGATAATCTTTATTTAAATCGCTTCCCGGAAGTCCGGGCATCATATGGTAATTTATTTTGAATCCTGCATCTTTTGCAAGTTGTGTTGATAGTATGCTCTCCTTTATTCCATGCCCCCTCTTCACCCTTTTCAGAATATCATCATAAACTGTCTGAATTCCTAATTCCACTCTTGTTGCTCCAAGATGAAGCGAGAAATCTATCTCTTTTTCATAGAACCAGTCCGGGCGTGTCTCAACTGTGAGTCCGATGCATCTGTTCTTGGCATACTCGTTAATTAACTGTGCCTCATTCAAATCTCTCGCATCGCAATTGTTTAAAGAGTCAAAAGTTCTCTTTATGAACCATTCCTGATAATTTTTTGGTCTTGCAGTGAATGTGCCCCCCATGATAATCAAATCAACCTTATCCGTTGGATGCCCTATATCGTTGAGTTGTTCAATTCTCGCCCTGACCTGCATATATGGGTCAAAATTGTGCTGTCCCGCCCTCAATGCTGCTGGCTCATGGCCAGTATAACTCTGTGCAGTTCCCATCTCTGGACCTCCAGGACAGTATATGCACTTTCCATGCGGACATGGGAATGGAGATGTCATTACAGCCACTATTGCAACACCGCTCAGAGTTCTTGACGGTTTTTTAACAAGTATTTCCCTGTATTTCTCCTTCAAATCATCATCCAATCTTCTCAAAATTTCAGAATTTCTTGGCATTTTCATCCTGTATTTTTTTGCAAGTTTATTCTTCCATCTTTCCAAATCTCCCCTCGTCTTTATCCTTTCTTCACGAAACAGTTCTTTTATCTCTCCGAAGAAATCCACAAGTCTCTATAACAATGAGTATTTTAATTTTTCCTCAATCCTGATTAGGATTTCATTCACAACATCTTCTATTTCTCTGTTTCCATCAATTATTATGAATCCATACCTGTTTCCAAGATTCAGATATATCTCACGAACTTTTTTCAGAAATCCAATTCTCTCAAACTTCTCTTTTTTCTCTCTCCCATAAATTCTACCTATCCCCGTTTCTGGCTCAACATCTATTAGAAAAATCATGTCGGGAACTATTTTCATTGGCTCGTATATTTTCTCAAGCCATGCAAGTGCTTCTTTTATATCCATTATCTTGCTCAACTGTGCACCCTGATAGGCATAGGTTGAATAAACATATCTATCACATAAAACAATTTTTTTCATATTTTTCTTTATCTCCTCAATATGCTCTGCCCTGTCTGCAAAGAATAGCAGTGCCTGAGTCATCGGGTTTTTCTCCTCCTCAATTGCACGCCTAACATCTCTTCCAACCCATGTTTCTGTTGGCTCTTCAGTTATGAATACCTCGTATCCCTCTTCCCTCAACTTCCTTCCTATTTTTCGGGATATCGTTGTTTTTCCACTTCCATCAATTCCCTCAAATACAATAAACATCAATGCGATAAATATTTTAGAGAATAAAAAGATTGTGAAGAGGAAGTTCTCCATCTCAGATATGAATATTTTCGCATCTTTATCTCCTCAATCAATTTGCCTATTAGTTTGTATCTTTCCTTTGGGGTAAGATTTTTATTCAAAGATGACTTATCTTACCTAATGGGATATAAAGCAACAAAA
>CAZVSZ010000041.1:0-10546 GCA_964630095.1 uncultured Thermoplasmata archaeon
GATGGAACAAGAAGCGGTGCGAAGGCAATGCGTCAGGCACTGGAAGCTACGATGAGAAGAATTCCATTGGAAGAATATGCCAAGGAGCATAGAGAATTAAGAAGAGCATTAGAGAAATTTATGAAGAAAGGCTAAAAAGATTTATGTATTTGATTACATTTCAACATTGCATGGCCGGGGTAGGGTAGTGGCTATCCTGGGGGACTGTGGATAAGCCCCTTTAAAAAAGGTGCTTTACCCACAAAAGGGACTTAACAGCAATCCCCTGACCCGGGTTCAATTCCCGGTCCCGGCCCTGAATATGAATATGAGAGTACTTGCAAAGTATCCATTTCTTCCAGAGGCGGAGGAGTATCTGAAAAATATTGATTTAGAGCGGCTCATTTTATCAGAGGAATATGAAGATACAAGAAATAAGGGGATAATGAGGGTAAGGGCATGTTTTAAAGAGGAAAAAGTGAGATTCACGAGTGATGAAGAGAGATTTTTATCATTTTTTGTGGCGAAAGTTATTCTCATTGGAATCCAGGATCCCATAATTACTAGAAGATTTGCAAATATAGAGAGGGATAGGATTGAAGAGCATCTTTTATCTGATTCTGATGAAAATTTGGAAAGTGTCGCAAGTTCTTTGAATATAAGATTTAAAAAATTTTCAGAGTTTATTAATAATGTGAATTATGAATATAAGATACATTTTATAGATTTTATAAAATATGCTAAAAATTTCAGCACCGATGATTTCAGACTCATTTATCAGAGATTGAATCATGGCTGGATTCCATTACCAAGAGAAAAATTTATAAAAATTCTGAGAGAAAGTTTTGTTGAATCATTTATAAAAGATGTGGAAAAAGGGAAAGAGAAAAGAAAATTCATAGAAAAATATTTTAAGAAAGAAATTGAAGAGATAAAAAATTTGAAGGATGAATATATATCCAATTATTCTCCCGTTGATTTTGGGGAGATAAATGTGGATGCTTTTCCGCCATGTATAAAAAAGATTATTGCAATGTTGAAAAATGGAGTGAATCTCTCACATCAGGCAAGATTCTCTCTTGTTGCATTTCTCCATAAGATAGGAATGAGTAATGATGAAATTCTGAAAATATTTTCAAGTGTTCCTGATTTCAAGGAGAATTTAACAAAATATCAAATTGAACATATAACTGGTAAGATTTCGGGCAAGGAGTATGCAATGCCAAAATGTGCAACCATGCAAGCATACGGGCTTTGTGTAAAAAATGAAATTAATGAACCCCTTTGCAGGAAGGACTGGATGACGCATCCTCTTTTATACTATAAAATCAAGAAAGGCTCTTCCAGATATAAAAAGCACGCTGAATCGCAGTGATATTGCCAAGAATTGCAAAGATAAGCATAAGCCAGTCAGTTACTGAGAATATATAGCCCCACCAGAAAAATTGCACAATGGGAAGAAAAATCAATGCAACCATTCTGTCCGCCCTGCCCAGAATTCCACCGTACATCCTTCCTATTCCGAGCGCCTGGGCCTGTGTTCCCATATAGCTTGTGAGTAAAATACCGACCAAGGCAAATACACCGATCCACAAACTACAATATTTGCTGAAAATTATACCAAGAATGATAAATGTATCAGCGTATCTATCAATCATGTGATCCAGAAAATCCCCCCTCTTTGATTCAATTTTTTTCAATCTTGCAACCTTGCCATCAAGAGCATCCATAAGAGCAGAGAGGAGAATTGAGAGAAAAGAAAAAATAAGAAAATCAAGATAGAAAAGAAGACCACCAAGAAATGCAAATAACAGCGATAAATATGTTAGAGAATTTGGACTCATTCTCATAAATGGTCTTGCCAGAGAATTGAGAAGAGAATCTACATTTTTTCTATATCTGTTCAGTACCATTTTAAAATCTCCTCCGCATAGTTGATTCTCGCTTTATATCGCTCATCTCTTTTTTCTATTATATCAATCACCTCTTCCGCGCATTCTTTCTCGCTCTTTCCAGTTGTATCAATTTCAAATACTTTATCCTTTCCATATTTCATTATTGCCTCTGATGTTATTAAATTCATGGCCTCGGCTTCTATATTCTCCCTGATTTTTTTATCTTTATATCCCCTTTTTTCCAATCTTTTTCTCAGTTCGTCTGGATGACATCTCAGAACTATTACCATATCCACAGGCATATCATGGGAGTAATGCCCTTCTATTATTATTCTCTCTTCACCCTTCAATTTTTTAATTTTTCTCTTCAATTTTTCAATATCCACAATATAAGAATCGCGGGATTTGTCATAGGCGATTTTCACATCTTCAAAATTTTTCAGGTAAATAACTCTGTATCTATCTTCCAAAATTTTCGCAATTGTGGTTTTTCCAGTACCAGGAGTTCCTGTTAATGCAATAAACATAAAAAAAGAAAAAAGAGCATATTATTTTAATATTCCTCCATGGTATCTTCTTCTGCTTCAATATTCTCTTTCTTCTGGGGCAATGTTCCCTCTTCTTTCTTCTTCTTTAAAGACATCACCAGATTCAGTATTGCAATTATCAACGCTATAATGCCTAATATCATGGCAGTGATTCCAATTCCTGAATTTGCAGATATTCCATTGTCCTGCTCTGTATTCTTGGCATTTATATGTCCAATCTCATCTTTTATATTACTGATATCTCCTTTAACATCATTGATTTTTCCATTTAGAACACTCACATTGTGGTTTATCCTACTTATTAAATCAGTTTTGGCGTCTTCTATCGCCTTGTTAAGTGCTGTAACATTCTCATCAAGGGAAGATTGCAATGCAGTTAACTGAGATTGCAAATTATTTATTTCATCTTGCAGATTACTGATCTCTGACTGTAAGGTAGCATTGAGATTGTTAATTTCATTTTGCAAATTATTTATCTCATTTTGCAGGTTGTTAATCTCATCTTGCAAGTTGTTTATCTCTGATTGCAGATTTGTTATATTCTCCCATAGTTCTGGAAGTTGTGGAAGATAAAGTGCACTAACAACCTCACTTACACTGTTTCCTGCAGAATCCGATGATATAACAACGAATTTGTTATATCCCTCAACAAGAATAGTCTGATAGGTAAAGTTTCCATTTGAATCAACTGCAACACTGGTTCCATTTATTGTAACTGTTGCATCTGGATCCGTTGTTCCATTAATCCACATCACTTTATTATATGTGAGTGGAAGATTTCCATTTGCTGGAGATGTAATTATGAGAGTTGGTGCAGTTGTATCCACTGTGAATGATACAGAATCCGTGACATTATTTCCAGCAACATCAACAGCCTTAACATCAACTGTATGTGTTCCATCATTCACAGATGTGAATGTATATTGACTCGCAGTTCCTGCATTTATCCATGTTCCACCATCTATCCTGATCTCATAGTGGTCTATTCCACTTCCTGAATCACTTCCACTCCATGATACCGTTACATCACTGTTAGATAGCACAGCCGCATTTGCTGGAGATGTAATTATGAGAGTTGGTGCAGTTGTATCCACTGTGAATGATACAGAATCCGTGACATTATTTCCAGCAACATCAACAGCCTTAACATCAACTGTATGTGTTCCATCATTCACAGATGTGAATGTATATTGACTCGCAGTTCCTGCATTTATCCATGTTCCACCATCTATCCTGATCTCATAGTGGTCTATTCCACTTCCTGAATCACTTCCACTCCATGATACCGTTACATCACTCGTGGAAATTATATCATTCTGGGATGGAGATGTAATTTCTAAAGTGGGTGGGATTGCATCTACTCTGAAATCCCAGGAATTATTTGCATAATTTCCATTACTGTCCTTCATCTCCACAAAAATTGTATGATTTCCATTTGTTAGAAGATAGGTTAGATATCCATAGATGTATCCAGATTGAGATGTATCATTTACAATTTTGATTCTCTCATGGGGTAGATATATTCCATCTATTGTTATGTTATAGTATGGGAATACTGTTGTTTGTGCATCGTTCCAGTGAGCAGTTATTATAGGTTCACTGGAATTAGTCCATCCTACGGGGGAAACCGGGGTTATGGTAAGTGCTGGAGGTGTATTGCTAACCTCATTACTTGAGTAACCTTCTCCATTACTGTTAACTGCTGTCACATAATAGTAGTATGTGGTTCCACCAGAAACCGATGTATCGTTGTAATATGTTTGTGTTCCACTTACAGTGGCAATCAGAACCTCACCACCGGACGATACTCCACGATATATGTTATACTGTACTATGGCACTTCCACCATTATCTGCAGGAGGTAGCCATGTGAGATTCACATATCCCCACCCCACTATCGCTTGAAGATTTTGCGGTGCACTGGGAACTGGATTGTAAGATACTTTAAATGTTACACCATTACTCCCTATGTTCCCAAGGGTATCAATTCCCCTTACAACCACTGTATGTTCTCCTTCCTGAAGATTTGTGAAGTTATAGGAGAGATTCGTTCCCACATTAATCCAAGAACCTCCATCCATCTCTATTTCAAAATGGTCAATATGTATCTCTGTGTAGGACCAGTTGACTGTAACATTCATCCCAATTATTATTGCATTATCCATTGGTGCTGTAATTGCCACAACAGGATTTGTGTTATCCACTGTGATACTAATTTTTGTATAATTCACATTCCCATAATAATCCACTGCCTTAGCAATAAGATCATAAGAGCCATCACTTATTCCAGTGGTATCTATGGATGTTTTAAATACTCCAAGATTGTAATCGTGTATGGTTGAGTAGGATATGTTGGCGGAAGAGTTTACAAGATAAACTGTAACATTTGTAATCCATGATTTATCATCAGTTGCGTTTATCCCTATGCTTATAGTTCCGGAAACAAGTTGCCCATTCTGTGGGTTTACAAATTTAACTTTTGGCTTGGTATTATCCACTATTGGCTGTGTTGAATTCTTATAAGTAAATACTATTGAATTATAAACCAATTGTTTATCACTTGGATTTGCATTTGCCGCGTACTCTGGAAGGTGGGAGAAGTAAATTACACTGCCAAGCTGGTATTTGTGGAAGAATATCCCCGCATAGTTATCTGTGCTATTTGCAATTTCATCGGCGGGGTCACTTGAGTTTAAAGCCCAGTTATAGGCTGTATATACAAGACCACATTCATACGGGTTAGTTATACCCTTGAATATATACTGTGATTCTGGATAACTCATATTGAGATTAAATGTTCCACTGAATGTTGTTGCCCAGTGCTGAGAAGCACTTGAATTTAATCCTGCCATGGGTGCAAGTTTCATGTTATTTGGAACATCATCAACACTGAGAGTTCCTGAGGTCATTATCAATCCATGCCCTTCCGATACATACTGCTTTATTGCTGCTATTTCAGAATCGCTAAACTCCCACCATATACCGCTTGAAGGATAATTGTTCCAAGCATCTGAAATAAATAGAACATCCGCTTTACTTCTATTGATATCCCCATATGTTATATTCTTTCCGTTCAATGTTCCCATATCAAATTCAAGGGTATAATTTCCATATTTGTACCAGTTGTTCTTCAAATCACTCCATACCATTATGGATGGATATGCAGACCCTAAAGAATCAACACCAGCAACAAGTATTGTGCCTCTGGGAATTCTGGAATATGTGTATCCATAAGTTATATTATCCTCCGGTACCATGTCATTTGGTGATATTATAACACCTTTCAATATAATTTTACCCTCTGCCTGCGGGGTGAATGAGAATGTATGAGAGGCAAAAGTATGAGAGGCAATGTTCACTGATGCAGAGCCGATTAATGTGGATGTCCCATTCTCATATATCCCGTATAATTTTATTGTACCCGTATTATAATGGGTTCCAGAGTTATAAATATTTACAGTTACATTAATCTCATTTCCCGTCTCTACCCATTCCTTGTCCGTTGTGATATTTATTGCTGCTATATCGTATGGAATTGGCGTTGAATTCTCGTATGTATATGTCAGCATATTGTAGAACAGCAACCTATCATAATCATTGGCACCTGTATATTCTACCATTGTGGGCACATATAGTGCTTCTCCACCACCATACTTGTATTCTGTCAAGTTTCCAACTTTTCCAGTAGAAGAGCCTGCATCCGTTTGAGCAAGAACTGTTGCACCTTCGGGAACGAGTCCAACGCATGCATAAGAGAATCCAGGAGCAAATGTTGAGGGCAATCCTTTGAATATTGGATGTGATGTGTTGAGCACTGTATACTGGGATACAGTATCTGCCCAGACACCACCTATGCTCTCATTTAATCCAAATACCGGTGCAAGTTTCATATTGTTAGGAGCATGTGTAGCATCAAATGTGCCCGATGTGGAAATTATACCGTATCCCATGGCTACTGCAGTCTTTATTGCATTTATCTCGCTGTCTGTGAATTCCCAGCCATAACCAGAAGACCAAGCATTGGATATGAAGAGAACATCAGGATGTGCATTTAAAATATCATTGATTGTGAAATCTTCCTTGTTTAATGAATTTACATCAAAGTGTATCATATAGTCTCCATATTTGTACCATGAGTTCTCAATATCTGAAAGGTCGCTGTACTGTGAATAATCAATAGCCCAAGAATCTATACCAACAACATTTATTGTTCCCAAAAGATTTCTCGCGTAGAGAGTTCTACTTATATTATTGTTAATCAGTACTCCTTCACCAGTTTCATTTTTTACATAAACATGCAATGTGAATATATCCTCATACGGTATGTTGTTCCATGTAAAATCAATCCATGAACCGGAGGATGGATTCAGATTCACTGTTTTTACATCGCTGTAAACTATGGCGCCTGTGGAATTCTCCGCATAGAAATGCACATCCGTAGTATGCGAAACTGTATCTTTATTGGAAATAAGAACATTTAGAGTATAATTTTCACCGGGTATTACCCAGTCATTTCCCTCCGAATAGAGAGAATATACATCTTTACCTGGAAGAATCCATTTAAGCATGTTGTATGTTATGTTCTTTGCCGCCGGATATTCATCTACTGCTAAACACTCGTATGGAAATGCCATGAATATTCCACGATATGTAGTATTATCAACCATCACACCTATGGGCTTGGAATTTGTATCCATGAACAAATTGCTCACCTCGGAACTTCCATCGGTTGTAAGTTCATCAATGTAGAGATAATAGGTGGAATCCAAGCTCAGTCCAGAGGTGTAGTTTCCAGTTATTGGGTTCCCTGATACTCCATAAACTGTGGTTGTAGATCCAGTAATTGCGTCCTGTGATACACTGCTTATGTGGAAATACTTTGTAAATATTTGTGCCAGGCCAATTCCCCATATTATATCCTGACCCATGAGTATAAGCCTTCCACCAGAATCCATGTAATTTTCAAGATTTGTCTGATCTTTAGAGGTTAGGGTATTGCTTGACCAGTCAGGTCCTGTGTTCCATATTACAATTGGGTAAGATGATAGAACACCATACGATGGAGAGCCTGACTGTCCTGTATCCCAGAGAGTATAATCATATCCCAAATCATCCAGTTCCTGTGCTATAAATCCTGTGGAGTATGAAGAGTAGCCAGGCTCATCTGCCACAAGAAGAATATTTGGCGGTATTGCAGTCCTGAATGAATAATGATTTGAGTTATTATCATCATACACACCATTTCCCGCCTTATCCTCAACATACACATCAAAGTAATACTGAGTATATGGTTCAAGTCCGTTTATTGTGAGAGAATGGCTCTGAGAATATCCTTCTTGAGTTACATTTTCAAGATGTCCTGTTGTTCCATAATATATTTTTATTGAAGTATCCTCTGAAGTAGATACATGAATCTTTGCACTTGTTGAATGAATGTTATCCACATAAACTGCAGTTATGGAGGGTGGAGTTCCATCAATATTGGTGCTTGCATATCTGTAACTGCCTAAATAATCCTTGTATTGTGCTTTTACTATGTCCATGGAACTTATTTGCAATATTCCATCACCTGGGTTTGCATTGCCTATTTCAGTTGGTATGCTTGCATTGAACACACCTTCATTATCCCCCGTTTCCATCAAAGTCAATTTTTCATGGTCTCCAGTTGATTGTGAATAAAAGTCGCAACTTACAAAATCCTGATCGTATGGATTTGTGTTTGCGTATGAATCAAGGACATACGGATTTAGATTATCTCCGGGCTTGTAGTAATTCTTTGAGAATCTCACCGCCGAATAATGGATTGCATTGCCTATCCCTCCAGTTATTGCTATTGCAAAGTCCTGATCAATCTGAGGTGTGGAAGGAACTGCATCAGAAGGAACATTCTGTGCATACACCTCTATTGTATAATTTCCCTTTATTGGATTCTGTATATACACATTCTCAGTATTGTTAAGAGCATCAGCCTGCGCATTACCCTGCTGTGTCCATCCATTTGCAAAATTATTTCCGATGTATACATTGCCGTTGGGATCATGAACAATTAAATTCAGGTCATTCACAAGTGTGGGATTAGCATTTACAGCCGCTTCCTTGTCTGTATAATCCATAGTGATTTTCAGAGGATGTGAGGTGTCCACAACACTTACATTAAAGGAATAACTCTGCCCGGTTTGAAGAGTAACATTCTGATCTATGAAACTCTCTCCATAAGGCGGGTCTATTATGTTTGGCAGATAAACCATTCCCCAACCCTCATTATTGTTTGGGATGGGTTGAGTTGCATCGGTGCCATTTAAGTCTATAGCAGAGTTAATTAATGCTGCCTTAATTAATGCTGGACTTGGAACTTTGCCGTATATCCCCTCATAGTATTGCGCAAATATTGCAGCAGAGCCTGCAACATGGGGAGTTGCCTGTGATGTGCCTCCACACCACTCATACCACTGGTCAATATTACCCCATGCCCAGCCAGGATGCGCATCCTGAGACAATGCGGAAGAAATCCATGTTCCAGGAGCAACCACATCCGGTTTTAATCTACCATCCGCAGCAGGACCACGGGATGAGAATGATGCAATGTTCTCATGATTATTTCCAAATCTATCATTCTCATTAGCACCCACTGTTAGAACATTCTTACCCGTTCCTGGTGAGCCAACAGTCCCCGCACCTGAGCCCGAGTTTCCTGCTGCAAATACATATAAAATTTCCTGACTTCCATTCAAATATGGATTTGAGTCCCTTGTTAAATTATCATATATCTGTGAGAAATCATCATAGGCGCCGTTAACTGCTGCACCCCAGGAATTTGAGGAGATTATTGCACCATTGCTCTGGGCGAATACTCCAAGGTCTACTGGATTCGGGCTTAACCAACTTCCAGAATCACTGAATATTTTCTCTTCCACAAGATGGGCATGTGGTGCAACTCCCAATCCATAAAGATATCCATCTGCATCTTTCTCTCCGGTTGCTGCTGTGCCCGCAATTATTCCAGAAACATGCGTTCCATGCCCATATCCATCATGTGCATCATCACCACTTGCACTCCAGAAAGCGATAACTCTATCCTTCAGATCTGGATGTACTATACCTCCACTTCCTGTATCAATTCCCGTATCTGCCACTGCTACTATTATCCCCTCACCATTTAATAGATGTGTATGTATCCATGCACCCCATCCAGAATATGCTCCACCTATAATCTCCGCAGACTTCTCATCCATGAGTCTTGGATTTACATATTTCTCCATATATAGGACATTATCTATGGCTGCTATTTTCGGAATATCTCCTGCGGGTAAATATCCTGTTAAAATCTCCCTGTGACCAAACATGAAAACATGGGGCATCTTTAATTCCTTTATCTCCATATATCTCTCCGTCCAGAGCTCTATTCTAACAGGAATGTAGTTTGTCTCCATTGTTGTTTGGATTCCCTTATTCTCTCTTATTCCTCTATTCTTCAAATATTCTTCGTAGAGTTCATTGCTTACTTTGAAATATGGCTGATAAACACCATACCAGCGAACATGCGGGATATTCTTTAAAGAATCCATGGGTTTTTCAAGTTTAATTATGTACGCGTTATAAGGCAGATAACTTATTATTTTTCCCATTTCTCTAAGATTTTCATAATCCTCTCCTCTCACAGGCGAATCAAACTGTACAATGTAATATTTGGAGGTCTCTTTCTCAAAAATACCGGGTATTTTTGGGTAGTTTTTCAGCGGGTCAAATTTCATGTTCCATATCCCTATGTTCTTCATATAATCCACATTTACAAAATATTCTTTGCTATTCTTCATCTCAAACTCCGATGCCATCACAAGCTTCATTTTTCCATAGTCCCTCAAAATTTTTCCTGCTGAATTTTCTCCATAAATCAAATAAAGATGTGTTTCTCCATTTCTTCCCATTTTACTTATAATGCTTCCATTGGTCCCTATCAGCCCTGCAAATGATGTTAACAGCAGTACACTAACTATACCCAGTACTATATATTTTTTCTTCATTTAACCACCTACCTTGCATGTATGGATTTACATATACTTAAATTTTTTTATAACTTCTCCATTTTTAAAATTTCCATCTCTACTTCTTTCTCCTTTTTCAAAA
>CAZVSZ010000042.1:0-10281 GCA_964630095.1 uncultured Thermoplasmata archaeon
TTCCTAATAATTGGGCTTCAAGTCCTGTTGTACCACTTCCTGAAAATGGTTCAAATACTGTATCACCCGCTTTTAAACCTATGATATTTAGTAATGCCCTAATCATTTGTGGGTGAAATTTACCTTTATATGGATATATCCAGTGAGTTAAATATTGATTCACAGAACGAGTTTGGTTTTTCTGGATTATATAAAAATAGTCAGTAAATTCCCCATCAACAGATTTAAAGTATGAGCCTCTCTTTTTTATTGTTCTTTTAACTTCCTCTGATTTATTTAATATTTTAAACTCCCTTAATCCATTTGTAACTTCAAAATCTATACCAAAGGATTTTAATTCCAGTTCAGCCAAAGAGAGTTCGTATATAAACTGGACATTGTCTAACAGGACTAAATCCTTTTGATTATCCATATTATTTATTTCATACGCCCAGAATTGATTTTCTGCTCTTTCAATCATTATTTCACCTTTTGTTTTTAGTTTCTTTTTATCTATGATATACATCTCCTTTTAAATTTAATGGCGATATTTCATATAATGTAGAATATACGAAATTTGTATGGCCCCCATATTGGAGTGATTCAGAAATTCTGTTACTCCATACCTCATCAGATAGGATAGATAATCTTAGAATAAAAATCTTATCCCCATGTAATTTTCTTAATCCCCAAACCCTTTGGTTTTGTATATAATTACTTCGTTTTCCTCAATTCAACTTCAAAGAACATAAATTGTCTTCAAATTCGGGTCACGGGCACTTATATGCCCTCCCATTTCTTTTACTTCTAAAAGATATCTTACATTATTTTCTGTTATTCTAAACCCCTCAAGAATTACAGGCACACCGGGAGGGTATATTTCAATATGCTCTGCAGCAATTTTTCCAATAGCGGATTTCAAAGGAACAATTCTTCCAATTGTCTGAGCAACTCTCCTTGCAGTATGTGGCTCAATAACTGGCTTTGTCTCCAAATGCTGGAAAGGATTTGGAATTAATTCCTTCTTCCCCACCTTGTGAAATTCTTTTATTATTCCTGATAGAACTCTGACAGTTTTATCAATCTCCCCGTATGACAATGAGAATGTTGTGAGCATTAGAATTGTGTTGAGGCTGCTCTTTTCTACAATTATTTTATGCTCAGCCATCTTTGCTCCCAATTCAAATCCAGTTTCGCTGAATTTTGTCAGCGCTATTGCAGTCTTTGTTCTGTCATAGCCCGATATGTAATCCTTTACAAGGTCAAATTCCAGAGAATCATCCATAATCTTTAGAGGAGGAATCAATTTCTTTCCAAGTAAATCCTTGAAATAATCCGCCTTTTTTATCAGTGATTCTACAATTTCTTTTCCGTTCTTTTCCATATATGCACGAACTGCATCAAGGGATGCAAGAAGATGGTAGGAGGGACTTGTTGTTACATATTCACGAAATGCCTCGTACATCAACTCACTGTTCACATATTTCTTCTTCCAGTGAATCATTCCAGTTTGCTGCAGAGAGCCACCCTGCTTGTGCGTACTCTGCACTGAGATATCTGCATTGGATTGCATAGCACTCTTTGGAAGTTCATCCGTGAAGTGAAAATGTGAGCCCCATGCTTCATCCACAATTACTTTAATCTCCTCATCAAAATTTTTTACAACTTTCACAATGTCTTCAATCTTCGCTGCCAACCCAGAATATGTGGGTGATGAGATAATTACTGCATTGCTCTCGGGGTAGTTATTTAGAGTATCAAGAACATCCTTTGGCTTTGGAGGTATTAAACTTTCAAATTGTGGATCATAGGATGATTTGATAAATCTGAATTTAATTCCTAACCATTCAGCAGCATGAAGAATTGAGTGATGTATATTCCTTGTCACTAAAATTTGTGGAGACTCGTATTCTAATGTGAGCATTCTCAAAACTATAAAATTACTCCCCGTTGTTCCATTCACACTGAACAGCGTTTTATCAGCACCATACAATTTTGCTGCTCTCTCCTGTGCCTCTTCAAATATTCCCGTATTGTCAACATAACTTCCAAGAAAACCCGCGGATACGGAAATATCAGACTTATAAATATTGGAAATTTTTTTCTGATGAGGAAGTATTGAAGGTGTGCACCATTTTATGTATCCTGTTAGGGTATTCACTCCATCCAATATGGGTATTCTCTCATCACTTTCATTATTCATTGAGAGGAATATGTCTTTTTTGTTTTAAAATTTTTCCCAAGAAAATTCTTTTCCATCAAAAAATAAGAGAAAGGGGAAGATTTTAAAATGATTTTTTTGGAGGTGGAATCATCATTATTTACTGAGGTTTTTTCTTTTTCTCCTTTTTCTTTTTCTTGTCATCAAACATCTCAATCACCTCTTATATTTTTACCAACCTTCGCTTTCAGTAGATTCTTCGCTGGGCATTTCCTCTTCTTCTATTTTCTTTTGTTTCTTCTTTTTAGGCACATACATGGGGATTCACCTCCCCAAATGATAGTCATCGCAATGGAGTATAAAATAGTTTTGTGATAATAAAAACTACATTTCCACATTCATGGGGAATCTGATGGCAAAATAAAAAATTAAAAAATGGCATATATTATTTTAGTTAATTAAACGACAAGTTCAATGCTAAAAACATCCATTTTGCATCTAATAAAAATTAAAAAATTGGCAATTATCCAATCTTCCAAGTGTGATAATTGCTATCAAGAATCCGAAACATAACATCTTTAATTAATAATGTGATTATCCCCCATGTTCTCATCGCTCGTAAATCCGAAAAGTATTGCGGTTATAGGAGCATCAAGCAATCCAAAGAAAATCGGGCATGTAGTTCTAAAAAATCTGAAGATGAACAACTATCAGGGTAGAGTTTATCCGATAAACCCCAAGGGTGGTGAAATTCTTGGTTATAAGGTTTATAGAGATATTGGGGATGTGAGGGAGAATATTGATTTATCAGTCATAACACTGCCTGCGGAGATAACCACAAGAATAATAGAGGAAGTTGCAAAAAAATCAAAATTCATAATTCCCATTGCGGGGGGGTTTGGAGAGACTGGAGAAGAAGGAAAGATGAGGGAGGAAAAATTGAGGGAAGCGGGGAAAAATTATGGGGCGAGGATTGTTGGTCCAAATACTGTTGGAATATACATACCATCTACAGGGGTGAATACAGCCCTTATAGTTCCTGAAAGGAGTAGATTTCCACCAGATGGGGATATTGCATTCATAACCCAGAGTGGAGCGCTTGGTCTTTTAACAATGGATTATTTCAGCATATACGATGTTGGTTTTTCCTATTTTATAAATTTGGGAAACAGGGTGGATGTCAACGAGAATGAACTTCTGCAATACTTCGGCAATGATGAGAAGAGTAAAGTTATCGCCATGTACATTGAAAGTTTCCAAAATGGAAGAGAGTTCATGGATATTGCGAGGGAAGTTACAAAGAAGAAACCGATTGTAATTCTTAAAGCGGGAAGAACTAACCGTGGTGGCAGAGCAGCGAGTTTGCATACCGGAGCGTTAGGAGGAAGTGATTCTGTCGCAGAAGGGGCTTTCAAGCAATGCGGGGTTATTCGTGCCTATGATGAGGTAGAACTGATTGACTATTCTCGTGCCCTTGCCCACGGAAAACCGATAAAGGGGGATAGAATCGCAGTTGTAACATCTGCAGGTGGTGTGGGAGTTGTGACAACAGATTACATTGAGAGCGAAATTCGTGGAATAGGAATGAAGATGGCAAATTTGAGTGATGAGACAAAGAGGAAAATAAGGGAAGAGATAGTTCCATTTGCATCTGTTGAAAATCCAATTGACATGACAGCTCAGGCAAGTGATGATAATTATGATGGAGTTATAGAAGTTCTTAATGATGATGATAATGTTGATGCACTTTTAGTATATGCCTTATTTCAGACTCCTCTCATATCTGAGAAATTGGTGGATATAATAAGTGATTGGGCAAAGAAGGGGAAGCCAATGGTTGTTGGGGTTATTGGAAGTGACTTTTCAATAAAGATGCTTAAAGAGTTTGAAAGGAGAAAAGTTCCCGTTTACCCAACGATAGAAAGATGTGTTAAGGCTATTAGAGTTCTTTACGAAAGATATGATATTTTAAGGAGGATGGGAGAATGAACGAATACGAGGCAAAGGAATTATTAAAAAAATACGGAATAAAAGTACCTAAAAATTTCGTAATGAGGGAAGAAGAAGATTTAAAAGCAATGGATTTGAAATATCCACTTGTGGCGAAGGTTTTGAGCGATGAGATACTCCATAAGAGCGATGTTGGGGGAGTGATACTGGGTATAAAGAATGATGATGAATTGAGGGATGCATTTAAAAGATTGAATTCAAAATTTAAAACTCCAGTTCTTGTGGAGGAGATGGAATCTGGCGGAGTAGAAATAATTGTGGGCGTTATCAATGATGCTACATTCGGGCACTCAATAATGTTCGGTCTTGGTGGGATATTCACAGAAATTTTGAAGGATGTATCATTCAGGGTTATTCCCATAACCAAGATGGATGCTGAAGAGATGCTCAACGAAATAAAGGGAAAAAGGATACTGGAGGGATATCGGGGCATAAGGGTGAGCAGGGAGAATATAATAGAATTGCTATTGAATGTTTCAAGGATGGTGGAAGATATGGGTAACAATATTGAAGGAATGGATTTAAATCCAGTTCTTGCAAGGGAAGATGATTGCATAGTTCTTGATGCAAAGATTATTACAAAAATTTGAGATTTTCAATGTTGTTTCCACCCGTGGTAAATATGGAATTTCACAGTATTCACCTTATCCTTTTGGGTTGACCTATGCTTTTTTGATTTATATTTTCTGGAGAAGATATGACGGTTTAAAAAAGAGCCCGAAGGAATTAAATACCTCTTTGTAAATTACGTATTATGAATATTGAAGATTTATTTGATACAATAGAAGAGGAACTTATGGACATTCTTGCAAGGATTGATGACGGCGATGAGCGGGCACTAAAAGAATTAAAAAAAGCAAAGAAATATTTTAAAGAACTTGCAGATATGCTGAGTGCTGTGGATGATGATGAAACTATTGAATCCATGAAGAAGAAGTTTGACGCGCTGAGTAAAAAATTTGATGAATTTTTGATGACCGTTGTGAAGGTGGTAGGATGACAACAATAAGAGATTCAATAAAGCTGGGGGAGATAATTTCTTTTGTTCGCGCTGTGGATGATAAGGAAATTGATATATACTATGATCCTGCAGAGAACAGGTGGTATCTTGCCACTGCGGATAGGGAGGAGTATATAATGATAGGAAATGATGATGACCTTGATAATCTCTATGATTTCCTAAAGCACATTGTGGAAAATTTGCCATGGGAGGAAGATTGGGAAGCAGAAGAGAAAAAATAAAATTAAACTAAATATTTTTTAATTTTCAATTTTCTCATTGCATTCTCTGCAGCAATATTAAGGACATCGTATAGATGGGATGCCTCCGGGCAATAGGTATGCTCCATAAATGATAAATCATCTATTTTTGCTCCTTTTCTCATAAGTGCAGAAATAACATCAATCTTCTTTGATACAGTATATCCAACTCCTTGAGCACCTGTTATTTTACCACTCTCATCAATAAATATTTTTATTATCATCTCCTTTTTGCTGTAGGGATTGATTGTTGACTTACCTCTGCCCGATATTTTTCCCTTTTTACCTACACAACTCACTTCAAAATCACCCATCGCTGAGACAAATGCTCCTGTTGGAGGAGTATATATTGCATCACCACCTGATGCATTTATTCCCGCAACTATGCCCTGCTTCGCTGCTATTGTTGCAAGTTGAATTATCCCGTATGGAGTTTTAACACAATCTCCTGCAGCATAGATATCCCCATTTGAGGTCTTCATCTTCTCATCCACAATTATGAATCCTCTATCCATCTCAACTTTTCCTTCCATGATTTTTGTATCTGGCATCACTCCAGTGCTCAATATCACCATATCAAAATCCTCATATCCCCCATTTATTATTGCACCTTCAACTTTACCCTCTCCAGTAATCTCCTCAATCGTTGAGTTACAGAGACATCTTATCCCCATAGACTGGATTTTCTCGCTCACGATATTTGCCATATCTTCATCAAGAGATAGGGGAAATGGATGTGATAGAATCTCAACAATGGTCACATCAAGACCCCTCTTTCTCAGGGCATAGGCTATTTCCATACCTATGGCTCCTGCACCTATTACCAAGGCTTTTTTTGCATTGCCAAGCCATTTCAAAATTCCTTCAGTATCTTCAACAGTTCTTATTGTAAACACACCTTCTTTTTCAACCCCCTTAATCGGGGGTTTTTTTGGCACAGCCCCGCCAGAGAATATGAGTTTATCATAGTATATCTCCTTCACTTCACCATCATCAACTTTCCTGTAAAGAACCTTTTTATTATTCACATCTATATCAATCGCTTTGTGACCCAGGATAAGATTTATCCTCCTTGTTTTAGGGAATGGCATTATTATTTCTTTTATATTTACTGCACCTTCAACAACAAGTGGAATTGAACAGGGAGAATATGTCTCATAATTTCTTTTCTCAATTATCGTAATTTCCTCCTTCCTGTTCAGCATTGAAATCCATCTTGCTGCATAAAGCCCCGCTGTTCCAAGTCCTATTATCACAATCATGGTGGAGTATTGTGATTTATTATTTCTAAATTTTCCCCGAACCTTTCTCCAATGATAGAAAAAGATTTTAAAGTATGGGAAAATAACACCCTGTGGATATTGAGAAGAGGATAAAGGAGATAGAGGAAGAACTGAAAAATACGAAATACAACAAGGCGACGGAGAAGCACATTTTGAAATTGAAAGCAAGACTCACATACCTGAAGAAGGAGGTTGAGGAGAAAAAGAGGAGGGAGAAGAGGAGAAGAAAGGAAATAGGGATAAAGAAGAGTGGGAATGCAACTGTACCCATTATTGGTCCTCCAAGTGTGGGGAAAAGTTATCTTTTCAATATTCTGACGAATGCGAAAAGTGAGATTGGAGATTATGCCTTCACAACCCTGGACATTTACCCCGGTATATTGAAGTATAAGGGTGCCGAGATTCAAATTTTAGATATGCCAGGATTGATTAAAGGTGCATCGCTGGGCAGAGGGAGTGGCAGGGAAATTTTGAGCATGGCAAGAAGTGCAGATTTATTGCTTATTCTACTTGATGTCTACAATTTAGATACCGAACTCATACTCAATGAACTTTACAATTTTGGAATAAGAATAAACGAGAATAAGCCGAACATCACTTTAAGAAAGAAATATAGAGGTGGGATAAATGTTGCATCCCTATCTCCTTTGAAGACTGATAAAGATACAATAATTTCAATTCTGCA
The DNA here is from genome assembly GCA_964630095.1 of uncultured Thermoplasmata archaeon. GTDB lineage: Archaea > Thermoplasmatota > Thermoplasmata > Thermoplasmatales > Aciduliprofundaceae > CAZVSZ01. Next base: position 7,379 of record CAZVSZ010000042.1, read on the forward strand.
TGAATTTGGATACAGAAATGCGGATATTCTTATAAGAGAAGATATAGCCCCCGAGAAGTTAATAGACTTTCTTGCTGGAAACCGCGTTTATATTCCCGCAATTTTTGTTGTTAATAAGATTGACCTTGTGGATGATGAATATATCAATAATCTCCAAAAGGAATTATCATCTTATAATCCAGTTTTCATATCTGCACTCAGGGGTTACGGGGTTGAGGAGTTGAAGGAAAGAATATTCCAAGAGGCGGGATTGATAAGGGTCTATCTCAAACCCCAGAGTGGAAAGATAGACTATGATGAGCCTATGATTCTCAAAAGGGGAGCGACTGTTGAAGATGTCTGCAGGGCAATTCACAGGGATTTTTTGAATAGATTTAAATATGGACTGGTGTGGGGAAAGAGTGCCAGATTCCCAGGGCAGCATGTTGGGCTGGAGCATAAACTTGAAGATGAGGACATAATAAGATTGGTGGTGAAAAAATGAGTTGTGGAGTGGATGAAGCGGGTCGCGGTCCGGTAATTGGGCCGATGATAATTGCAGGTGTATGTGGAGATAGGGATAAATTAACAAAAATTGGTGTAAGAGATTCAAAAAAATTAACCCGGAGAAGGAGAGAAAAATTGGAAAAGGAAATTAAAAAAATTGCAGAAAAGATAGTTATAAGAGTTGTTGAGCCTGAGGAGATTGATACTATGAGGAAAAAGATGAGTTTGAATGAAATTGAAGTTATTATATTCTCTGAAGTTATCAGGGAATTGAGATGTAAGGAAGTTTATGTTGATGCTGCCGATGTTAATGAGGAGAGATTCGGCAGGGAGATAGGGAGAAGGGTGGGGGATATAAAAATAATATCAAAGCACCGGGGAGATTCTCTTTTTCCAGAGGTGAGTGCTGCATCAATAATTGCAAAGGTTGAAAGGGATAGAAGAATAAAAAAATTGCAGGAAGAATTAGGATATTTTGGTTCTGGCTATCCATCCGATTCAAGAACCGTGGAATTTCTTGAGAAATATTACAGGGAGCATAATAAATTGCCACCGCATATAAGAAAATCCTGGAAAACTGCAAAGAATATTGCGAAGAAACAGAGAAAACTTGAATTATACTGATTTAGAAATGGGAGATAATTTTCAAAAGATTTAATAATGATGATTTCTTTCCTTTTGTTTATGTTCTGCCCAAAATGTGGTTCATTAATGCATCCAAAGGATGGAAAATGGGTCTGTGATAATTGCGGTTATGAAATGCCAATAGAGGAAAAGAAAGAGATTGTAGAGGAAGCGAAGGAGAAGGAGATGATAATGATTAAGGAGGAGATTCAAACATTGCCCTATGATGAGAGTGTGGTATGCCCAAAATGTGGGCATCAGGGCGCCTACTGGATGCTTCAGCAAACCCGTGCAGCAGATGAGCCAGAGACGAGATTTTACATCTGTCCGAAGTGCGGATACAGGTGGAGAGAATATTAAGCATAGCCGACAATATTCTTACTTTCCTTTCCCTTAGTTTTTCCCTGTAAAAATTGTGCTGGTGGTGGAATTGGAGGGGGTAAATGAACTTCCTTTGCAAGTATAACAGCCTCTATTATGCAATTATTTATTATTGCCCCATGAACTTCTTTTGCCACATTATCTGGCATTCTATGCTTTTTCTTCCATTCAGTTAATATCTCCTTTGCTTCTCCTTCATATATTACGATTCCATCTATTGTGATTACCCCTATTCCGGAGTATGTGACAGTAAATTTAAAATCCATCTTTGCACGATTTTCATCAACACTGCTTATTGAAATTATCGTGCTGTTATTATCAATTCTAATCTCTCGTGGTGCATTTTCTGGCTCAACAAATCTTTTTGCTTCTATTCCATCAACCCTGAATAGTTTTATCATAATTTACCCCATTGTTCTATCCTATTTAATTTTTCTCACTTCCAGTATGGCTCTCTTCTGAGAATTGCCTCCTTGAAAAGTGAGAGGAGATATGAATCATCTGCTCCGTTTCTGAGGGGAGTGAGAATATCCACTAAATTATCATCTCTTAGCAAACATGGCTTTAATTTTCCATCACTGGTCAATCTTATCCTTGTGCAGTATTTACAAAATTCTGTATTGTGCATTGGTCTGACAATCTCAACCTCTGCAATTTTAGTTTCAAATGAAAATTTAAATTTCTTTCTTCTATGTAATTCATTATAATTTATTTCACTTGCTATTTTTTCTAAATGCTCTTCTATAAATTTTGGATTCACATGATATTTTTTAAAAAATTGAGTATCCTCTTTCTCTCTTGGCGTTTCAAGTTCTATTATCTGTAATATCGTTCCTGTTTCTGCAGAAAATTTTATCATATTTTCTATTTCATTATCATTTATCCCCCTAAGAAGAACCATATTCAATTTCACAGGATATAATTTTGCATCCACTGCTGCCCGTATTCCATCAATCACATCATTTAAAAGCTCTTTGCCCGTTATTTTTTTATATTTTTCGGGCACAAGTGTATCCAAACTTATGTTAATCCTGTTCAAACCCGCTTTTTTTAATTCTTGCGCATATTTTGAAAGCATTGTTCCATTTGTTGTCATTGATATATCCCTATCCATGAGTGGTCTTGCCAATCTAACTATTTCAACAATATCACTCCGTATAAGTGGTTCTCCCCCGGTGAATTTCACCTTCCTTATATCCAATCTACGAGCAATCTCCAAAATTTTTCTTATTTCTTCTGGAGTCATCTCACTTCTGTGTTTATGCCATTCCCCTTCGCGATGGCAGTAAAAGCAGTTCAGATTGCATCTCTCTGTCACCGATACGCGTATGCTATTTGTAGGTCTTCCAAATCTGTCTTTCACGATATACCTGATTGAGCATAACGATATAAAACTTTTCAAAATTTTAAAG